>CALMWA010000236.1 GCA_937873125.1 uncultured Actinomycetes bacterium
GAATCGCTTCTTAAGCAATCCCTGTAGCGTGCTAATGACGACTCCAGAGTCGCTGGAAGTTCTCTTGACGACCGGGCGGGATCTGGAGCACGGACTCTTCGGCCAGACACGGTTCGTGGTATTAGATGAGATCCACGCCTTCGCCGCTGGAGATCGTGGGGCTCACCTGATAGCGATTATCGAGAGACTTCAGCACCGTTCGGAGATCGACATCCAACGCATCGGCCTCTCCGCGACCGTTGGCAACCCAGCCGACTTGGCGCGTTGGATGCAGGGCTCCAGCGAGCGTTCCTGGGAAATAGTAGATCCGTCGAGAGAACCGACACAGCGCAAGATCGCCATCCACCACGTAGGCGGAGACCTGGAACAGACCGCCGCAGCAGCAGTACCGCTCGCCTATGGCAAGAAAAGCATCTTCTTCACCCAGGGACGTGCAGACACTGAGCGCGTTCGACAAGCCTTCGAGAAGTTTGGAGTTCCGGTTTTCGTTCATCATTCGTCTGTCTCAAGGGAGTTCCGGGAGGAAGCCGAGGGAAAGTTCGCGGGGAGCGAGGGTCCCGCCACGCTCGTTAGTACCTCGACATTGGAGCTTGGCATAGACGTCGGAGACCTGGATGTCATCCTTCAACTCGACGCGCCGACAACCGTCTCCTCGTTCTTACAACGCATGGGCCGAACCGGCCGGAGAGACGGAGCAATGCAGCACATGGAGTTCTTCACCAGCAACTCGGACAGCCTCCTTCAGGCGGTCGCTCTTGTGAATTTGGCTCGCCAGCGGTTTGTCGAGAAGGTCGAACCTTCCTCTGAGAACACGCCTGTGCTGGTGCATCAGATCCTCGCCCAGATCCTGGAGAACTCAGCGATTCGTCGCGAAACTCTTTGGCGGAAACTTCAAGGCCCACCTCCATTCTCCAACATAAGCCGTGTATCCTTCGACCAGATAATGGATCATCTCATCAATAGCGACATTGTTCGGACACTCGACGGACTACTGATATTCGGAGAAGAAGGCGAGCGTGTATTCGGGGCCAGAAACTTCTTCGATCTCTACTCTGTTTTCGAGACTCCGGGAGAGGTGATAGTAAAGACGCCCGATGGACGAGTAATAGGCACACTCGAGACTGGCTTTGTAAGGAAGATGGAAGGCGGTACGCTCACATTCCTACTTGCTGGCCGGACGTGGCGAGCTACCGATGTGGACCTTGAGCGCGGCGTGGTAGTGGCGCTGCCCTTCTCCAGCGGAGAAGCTCCCCGGTGGCATGGGGCAGGCGGTCTCCTCAGCCGAGAGGTCGCCGAGGAGATGCGGAACATCCTCTTGAGCGATGAACAGTTCCGCTTCGTGGACGAGGCCGGAAGAGCAGAAATAGACAGTCTTCGTCAGGAACGCCAGTGGATGCTCATCAAGGATCGCTGTCCTATCACTCGCGAGAAAGACGGTTTTCGCGTACACACCTACGCCGGAATAAAAATCAACGCCACTATCGCGTCGGTCTTGGCGAGAAGCGGTACAACTCACGTCAAAGACTTTGGCGATTTAGAGATTGACCTCGGTGTTTCACCTGGCGACTCTTTAGATGCAAACCTTATTCGTTCAGACTTGCAAGCGTTACACAACCTCGACGACAGCCTGACCGATACCGATAAAGCTGCCCTGGTAAGAAGCAAGGACCGAGGCCGCCTAGCCAAGTTCCAGCCATATCTACCCCTGGACCTCGAAGCGTCCTTTCTCGTAGAGGAGTTACTGGACCTTCCGGGAACTTCAACTCTAGCAAGAGAATCGTCTTTCACAATTGCATGATTTGTCCGCACAGATACTGGCTGAAATCGTTTCGATAGCCGAACGTTGATAGTACGAGAATCCAATCTGTCAACAGAAGAAGACATGAGCGTCACTTGGCGTCGAGTCGTGGCGTTCGCCGTGGACAACGTGATGGTACTGGCCCTGATCCTGCTCGTCCTGGCGCCGTTCGCACTCTTGCTAGTGTCGCTCGACCTCGCCTCGTATGACTCCGCCGCGATATTGATGGGGCTGGTCGGCACGCTGGTCGCGTTGGCGCTCGTCTTCGGGGTGTTCTTCGGCTACTACACGCTGCTGAAAGGGTACCGAGGACAGACACTCGGCAAGATGCTTACCGGGATAGAGGTGATCCTGGAGGATACCGGACAGGCTCCCGGACCGAAGGCCGCAGCGCGGCAGGCGCTGCTCCTGATGTTGGCCGATGCTCAGTTCTTCGGAGTGGTGGGATTCATCTCCATCCTCGCCACCGAGAAACGCCAGAGGCTCGGGGATATGGTTGTGGGGACGCTGGTGGTGCGGAGCGTCAGGCGGAACCCTCGATAACTTCCACGTCGTCGCCGACGCGCACGGTCCCGGTAGCGTCGTGGATGAGGTTCTGGCCGAAGAAAACCTCGCTGCCCCGCTTGCGATAGCGGGCCAGGGTGCGGAGCGGCTCCTTGCCAGTAGCGGCGGTCTGCTGGTCTACCAGCGTGATCGCGCACCGCGCACACGGTTTGACGACGCGGAAATCCACCGGCCCGATCCTCACCCGCCGCCAGCCGTCCTCCGCGAAAGGCCCACAGCCCCGGACGATGAGGTTCGGCCGGAAACGGTCCATCGGCAAGGGAATCTCCATGCGAGAGTTCAAGTCGTCGAGCGAGGCTTCGGAGAGCAGCAGAAACGGGAACCCGTCGGCGAGGCTTACCTGATCCCCCCTCGCGGAGTACGTGGGGTCCACGGGACGAACGGAGGTCTCCGGCAAGTAGACCAGACGGCATGGGATGCGGAGGAACTCCCGGAACCAGCGGGACGCCTCCTCACCGACCGGCAGGCTCTCCACGACATCGTGCCAGACGACGGTGGACACGGTATCTACCGGCTCAGGTTGCAGGGGGACTTCCAGCGCGGGCATCGCCGGCGCTTCCACTATCAGAGCATCGTTTGTTATTACGACCCGTATGAGAGCCAGGCGCGGGGCCTCACGTTGCGACAGGAAGACTCCGCTCTCGTCCACCAGCATCCAGCGCCGGTCGTGGCGGAAGCCGCGCTCCTCCACGACGGCCTCGTCGAGCACGATACCGGCGGCGGATTTGATCGGGTACACCCGGATACCGCTAATACTACTCTTCGCTAAACGCTGCTCACTATCTGCCAAAACCCGCTCCTTCGAGCGCCGGTAGCGCCGAGCGCGCATACCGGGCCGCGTAGCCCGCGCCCGCCGGAGAGACGCTCACGACGGTCTCCCTGCCAGAAAGCTCCTTCGCGGCGATGTCGGCCAGGATGCGTCCCTCTGCGAGATCCAGGGTTAGAGAATCTCCATCTCTCAGCAGGCCCAGCACGCCGCCGAACGCGCTCTCCGGACTCACCAGCGAAGTCCACGCACCGCCGGCATCGTCCGGGGCCACACCGTCCGTTAGCACCGGCATGTCTCCAACCTGCGCGCCCTTCAAAGCGTCAGCGAGCCGCCGGAGCACCGGGAGACCGGGTCCGCCGCGGGGTCCGCAACCCCTCACCACCAGCAAGTTCGAGGAAGCAACCTCTCCCCGCGACACCGCCGTTATGGCCGCCTCTTCTCCGTCGAAGACCCTGCACTCGCCGCTCACCTCGCTCGCCGAGCCAGAGATCCTGCACACCGCCTCCGTCCCGGACGACCGGCCCCGGATGAAGACCAGGCGCAAACCTTCGCCCTCCGGCGCCGGCGGCGTGTCCGGTAGAGTCTTCTTCAGCGAACCGGCGACGGTCGGGACTTCGTGCAGCGAATCGCCGAGGGTGGCGAGAAGCCCGGCCGTTCCGTGGCGGGCCAGCCAGTTGGATCCGGGGGTGGTTAGGGCGGTTGTCTCCGGTGCGAGAACCCGGATCGTCTGCGGGAACCCGGCAGATCGGGCCTCGCGGGCCACCGCCGAGAGATGGACCAGCAGCTCCGGTCCACCGCCGGCCGCCAGCCCCGCCCGCAGAGCATTCGCGAGCGAGAAGTTCTCGACCAGGTCCGCTGGCCGCGGGCCGCCGGATCGGGCGATGTTCACGGCGACCTCCGCTGCATCTTCAGTGACCGGAGTGACACCGAGCGCGGCGAAGGCTATGGCGAGCGGTGAGCCGGCGGATCCGGCGCAGACGGCGGGGAGGTCGAGGCGGATGGCGGCGAGCAGAAGCCCGGCAAGTTCCGCCGGTTCGGCGGCGGCGAGCAGCAGGGCGTCGAGGTCTTCACCGGCGCAGGAGATTTCGGTGATGTCCGCGACCCATTCGCGGACGAGGGCTATGCCGCCCGCAGGGCGTGCGCGCGGGAGGCGCAAGGGTACCGGGTCTCCGCCGGTGGCCTGGATTCTATCCGGGTAGGCGGAGGGCTCGAAGAATGGTACGCCGACGCGCAAGGTTGGAGGCAATGGCTTCTAGGAGCCCAACTTCTCCAGGAGCAGTTGCCGAACGCGGCCGCCGTCGGCGCTGCCGCGGGCCTCCTTCATCACCTGTCCGACGAGGAAGCCGATCACCTTCTTGTCGCCGCCCCGGACGCGCTCCGCTTCGTCGGGGTTGGCGGCTATTACGCCGTCCACGATACCGGAGAGCGCGTCGCCGCCCATCGAGGCCAGCCCCTCGCGCTCGACGACGGCGGAGGGCGCGTCGCCGGACGCGAAGACCGTGCCGAGCACGTCGCGGGCGGCGGAGCGGGAGATGTTGCCGCTGCCTACGAGCCCGATCAGCTCGATCATGTGCTCCGGCGTCACTTTCGAGTCGGAGATCCCGACGCCCGCCTCGTTCAACCGGGCGCGGAGGTCGCCGGAGATCCAGTTAGCCGCCTGCTTGGGATCGACCTCGGAGGCAACCTTCTCGTAGAACACCGCGAGGTCCCGGTCGGCGGTGAGCACCCCGGCATCATACGCGGAGAGACCGTAACTCTCCACGAACCGCGCGCGCATCTCGTCGGGCAGCTCCGGGAGACGGCTCTTTATCTCGCTCACCCACGCCTCGGAGAGCTCCAGCGGCAGGAGGTCAGGCTCCGGGAAGTAGCGATAGTCGTGGGCGAACTCCTTGCTGCGGAGCTCGTGGACCTCGTCGTCGTTCGGGTCGTAGTGGAGCGTCGTCTGCTCCACGCGCCCGCCGGACTCCAGGATCTCCCGCTGCCGCGCAAGCTCCGCGGCTATCCCGCGCTCGACGAAGCGGAACGAGTTCATGTTCTTCAGCTCGGTCTTGGTGCCGAAGGAGCCGTCGGGGTTGCGGATGGAGACGTTGGCGTCGCAGCGGAGCTGGCCCTTCTCCATGTCCGCCTCGGAGACGCCGATGGCGCGCATGATCTCCTTGATGTGGTTCGCCGTGGCGCGGGCCGCTTCGGGCGAAGGGATGTCAGGCTCGGTGACGATCTCCATGAGCGGCGTGCCGCCTCGGTTATAGTCAACCATCGAGCCGACCGATCCGTGCATCCTGCCCGACTCCCCGACGTGGACGTTCTTGGCGGCGTCCTCTTCGAGGTGCAGGCGAGTTATCCCAACCCGGATCGTTTCATCGCCCAGAGGAACGTCTAGGTGGCCGCCGATACAGATCGGGAGGTCGAACTGGGAGATCTGATAACCCTTCGGCAAGTCGGGATAGAAGTAGTTCTTCCGCGCAAACTCGGCCCTCTCGGCGACGTTGCAGTTTAGCGCGAGCCCCGCCATCACGCCCAGCTCTATGGCCTTCTCGTTGATGACCGGTAGCGCCCCCGGATGCCCGAGGCAGACCGGACAGGTGTGGGTGTTCGGCTCCTCGCCGTAGGTAACGCGGCAGCCGCAGAACATCTTCGTCGTGGTCGCCAGGTGGACGTGGAACTCCAACCCGATTACCGCCTGATAAGTCTCTCTCGCCTGTGCCTGCAAGTATTCGCCCCCGCTTGCCTGTCTCGCCGACTACCAGGGCTCATTCTAGCATCGCTTTACGCCTTATCCTGATGCTAGAATCGAACCGAGCCCGCTCACTAAGATGCAAAGGAGGATGCCATCTCCGCGGATGGGAAACCGCACCTCGTGGTGCTCGCGGGGCCGAGCCTCGGCGACTTCTACGTGCTTGATGGAGACGACCTCGTTCTCGGGAGCGATCCATTCCACGCGGACATGGTGGTCCGGGATATCGAGGTCGAGCCCCGACACGCGGAGATCCAGCAGGAGCCACGCTCCGGTGAGTACGTCCTGCGAGGCCTCTCGCAAGCGAAGGATATTACGGTGAACGGCGCATCCCTCAAGGGTGTGGACGACGGCCACCGGCTCTCGGAGGGGGATAGGATCTCGCTGGGCGACTCCGTCCTGGAGTTCTCGCGCGACGCGGTGTGGGCGTCGTTTCATCACGAACTTCACCGGCTCATCAACCTGGACTACTTGACCGGCCTCCTCGCCAAGAACCGCTTCGACGAAGAGTTCGAGCACTACCTGGAGCAGGCACAATCGCAAGACTTCCCCGTCAGCACGCTCATGGCCGACATAGATAACCTAAAGAAGATCAACGACGCTCACGGCCACCTCCTCGGAGAGTTCGTCGTCGGGGAGATCGGCCGCATTATCGGCGAAGTGCATGAAGAAGGCCGCCCAGCAACCCGCTTCGGCGGCGACGAGTACCAGACCTGCCTGCCCCACCTCACCAAACAGGAAGCCCGCGAGGTCGCCGAAGAGATCCGGCGCCGCGTCGAAGCGTACCCTTTCGAGCATGAGGAGGCAACCGTCACCCCGACCCTCTCCCTCGGCGTAGCCACCTACCCCGAAGACGGTAAGACTCGCGCCGAACTTACCCGCGCCGCCGACGAAGCCCTGTACCGCGCCAAACGCGCCGGCGGCAACACAGTGCGAGTATGAACGGTCTTACGGCTTACACGATAACTCATCCATTGAGACGTTAGTAGACACCTTGAAGAAGTCCTTCTACCGTAGCTAAATCTCGTACCTTGATGTTTTTAGTTCAGCCTTGTTCGTAGCAATGAGTGTAACGCCCGCATTCTTGTGCGCGCTTTCTGAATCTACAAATTCGCTCTTTTTCTGATAGCGCATAAGCAACCGGTTCTCGCGAGGCGTGATGTATTTGAATCGACCGTACTTGTTGACGTACAGATAAAGAAGCTCGCTCTTCAGTTCGTCTATACCTCTAGCTAACAAATCGGCAGCAGCAATCTTCCTGGGGTATTTGTGATCCGATGTGAATTTCGGTATTTCATCACCTACATTCGGGTGACAGCTCTTTATCGCTTCGACGGATACCTTTCCAGTTCAGCACTCTTCGACGACCGGTAGATACCAAATTGCTGCCCCAATCATTGTTTCGATAAATTGTCTTTGATCTTCCGTAGTAACCGGATTGTGGTAGACCGGATTAACGCTCTCAACAATGTCAGCGAGAGCGTCGCAACGTTCTTTCAGCTTGATCTTTCGCTGCTGCGCCCTCTCACTCATCTCGTAACCCTCTCAAAACTGGCTGTACGAAATGCTTACGGCTTCAGCGCGAACCGGAAGTCCGCGGCTTGCTCGATGGCACGGGCGGCGCGCAGGAGCATGGGCTCGGTGAAGTGGTCACTCATTAGCTGGACACCGACCGGGAGGACTTCAGAGAGGCCGCCGGGGACGCTGATGGCGGGGATTCCGGCGAGGTTCGCGGGGATGGAGCACACGTCCTGGTAGTACATCGCCAGCGGGTCGTCAACCTTCGCCCCGATCCCGAACGCCACCGTCGGCGAGGTCGGCGAGAGCAGCACATCGTAGCGTGAGAAAGCCGAGCGGAAGTCCTCGATGATCCTGGTCCGCACCTTCTGCGCCTGGGCGTAGTAGGCGTCGTAGTAGCCGCTCGAAAGCGCGTAGGTGCCGAGCATGATGCGGCGCTTGGCCTCGTCCCCGAACCCCGCCTCGCGGGTCTCGCGGTACATCTCGTGTACGCCGCCGGCCGGGACTCGCAGACCGTAGCGCACGCCGTCGAAGCGCGCTAAGTTCGAGGAGACCTCCGCCGGAGCGATGATGTAGTAGGCGGGCAACGCGTACTCCGAGTGCGGCAGACTCGCCTCCCCCACCTCAGCCCCGGCGTCTTCAAGGCCCTGGGCGATCCTTTCGGTCACCTCGCGCACGCCGGGCTCTATCCCCTCGCCGTTCACCAGCTCCGTCACGACGCCGACCCGCAGGCCGGAGACACCGTCCTCCAGCTCCGAGAGGTAATCCGGGACCTGGACGTTCGCGCTGGTGGAGTCGCGGGGGTCGTGGCCGGCGATGGCCTGTAGAAGGAGCGCGGAGTCGCGCACGTCGCGGGTCATCGGTCCGACCTGATCCAGACTCGATGCGAAAGCGATGAGCCCGTAGCGCGAGACCCTTCCATAAGTCGGCTTGAGCCCCACGATGCCGCACAGCGCCGCCGGCTGGCGCACGCTCCCTCCTGTATCCGTCCCGAGCGCCCACCAGCCCTCGCCCGCCGCCACCGCCGCCGCCGAGCCACCCGACGAACCGCCCGGCACGCGGGCGAGATCCCACGGGTTGCGGGTGACGCCGTAGGCCGAGTTCTCCGTCGAAGAACCCATCGCAAACTCGTCCATGTTGGCCTTGCCTACCATGATCAAGTCTTCACCGAAGTTCCGTAACGCAGAAGCATCGTAGAGCGGCACGAAGTCCTCCAGCATCTTCGACCCGCACGTCGTCCGCACCCCGCGCGTGCTGAGTACGTCCTTCACCACGAGCGGCACACCCTCCCAGAGCTTCCGGTCGCCATCCCTCGCGTCCACCTTCGAAGCGCGCTCCAGCGCTATCTCGGGCGTGACGGTAACGAAGGCGTTTACGTCCTCCTCGACCTCTTCGACGCGGGCGTTGGCGACCTCGGCGGCCTCGCGGGCGGAGACCTCGCCGGACTCTACCTTCACCGCCAGTTCGTGGGCGGTGAGCGCCAGTAGCTCCGCCATCAGTCGATCCTCGGCACAGCAAAGAGGCCATCCACGGGCTCGGGGGCGGGGGCGAGCGCCTCTTCGCGCGGCAGCTCCTCGCGCGGCTCGTCCGGGCGCAGGACGTTTGTCAGGTTCAGGGGGTTCGCGGTCGGGGGGACGCCTTCGAGATCCAGCTCCCCGATCTTGTCTATGCTCTCTAAAATGGCCCCAAGCTGCTCGCCCATCCGGGCCACCTCTTCGTCCTTCAAGCCCAGCCGGGCCAGGTTCGCAACGTGGCGTACCTGCTCTTCGGATATCATCTTCCACCTCCGGGTTCTAGAACTTGGATCAGCTTTCAGCGTATCTTAGCGCAGCCCGCCGGACCAATTGACCGGCGGCAGGAAAACGACTATCTCGTCCACCGGGACGAAGCCGAGCCTCGCCGCCAGAGCCAACGACGCGGCGTTGGACTTCACGGCGTTCCAGATGGGCCGCCGGCCCTCGCGCTGCATGTGCTCGACCATGAACGCGACGCACCGGGCGGCGTGTCCTTGCCTCCGGTGCTCCTCCAGTGTATCTATGGAGACGTCCCACAGGCTCTCGGTCCGCGACCCCACGTAGCAGAACGCGACCGGATGGCCATCAGCGTAGGCGGCGCAGACGGGTGACGTCTCGACGGCGTCTTCTAGTTCGGAGCGCAGGTCCGGCGGCAGCGATTCCAGGTCCACACCGTCAAGCGACGGGAGCAGGCACACCGAGCCCTCCGGGACCTCCAGCATCCGGGCGGTGTCTCCGAGGGTGTGCAGCACGGTGTCTACGATCCTCCAGTCTCCCAGCGCAGCGGCTACGTGGGAGCGATTTTCGGGGACGGCGAGTACCTCTCCCTCGTTTTGTCCTTGAGAAACAGCCTCCACTATCACGCCCGCCGCCGGACGGCTGACGACGGAGACGTAGATCTCACCCGCTGCGGTGTCGCGGACGACGAAAGAGAGCTCTTCACCGTCTTCTTCGAGACCGAGGACCTCGCAGTGTCCCGAGAGCAGGATCGAGCGCGTCTTGACCCAGCGCGCAATGTCCGGCAACGTCCGGAGGATCCGGGCATAGATAGCTTTACCGGGTTCCGGCATCCTCCGCCGTTCGCGCGGCTTCGAGCGTGTTGTAGAGGAGCATCGCCCGCGTCATCGGCCCGACGCCCCCCGGCACCGGTGTGATGCGCGAGGCGACCGGCTCTACCTCGTCGAATTTCACGTCTCCCACCAGCCCGCCTTCCTCCCGACGGTGGATACCCACATCGACGACGACGGCTCCTTCGCTAACGTATTCCGCATCGATCATTTCCCGGCGGCCCGCCGCGACGATCAGGACATCCGCGCGCCGCGTTACCTCTGCGAGATTCTTGGTGTGGGAGTGGCAGACGGTCACAGTAGCATTTTCGCGCAGGAGGAGTTGGGCGAGCGGCTTACCGACGAGGTTCGAGCGGCCCACAACTACGGCTTCGCGGCCTTCGAGCATGATGCCGTTACGGTAGAGCAGTTGGATCACGCCGTGCGGGGTGCAGGGCAGCAGGCTCGGAAGACCAACGGCGAGCCTTCCGGCGCTCATCGGGCTGAGTCCGTCCACGTCTTTGGAGGGAATGATGCTGGAGATTAGCGGCACGTGGTCCAGACCGGTGGGCAGCGGAAGTTGGATGAAGAACCCCGAGACGGCCGGATCGTCGTTGAGCCTCTCGACGAGGACCGCGAGTTCTTTCTGGGAGACGTCCGAGCCGAAGCGGTGGGTGCGGGATTCGATGCCGACCTCGGCGCAGTCGCGCTGCTTCATGTTCACGTAGGTCGTGGAGGCCGGATCGTCGCCCACCAGGATCACGTCGAGGCGCACCGGCACGTCCCGTTCCGCGAGGACTCGCACCTCTTCACCTACCTCGGCCCGGATCTGGGCCGCCACGGCTCTGCCGTCGAGTATCTTCGCGGCTTTCGTCACCGGCGGCCTAGAACGCTGCCAGCAGCTTGGGCGCGACCTGCTTCTTGCGGCTCATCACGCCCGGAAGGTCCAGGACGCCGTCCTTAGCCTGGGTGTCGAACGCCTGCTCCAGCGGCGCGCACTGTCCGGTACACAGGAGGTCCGTTCCGCGCCCGACGATATCCGTCACCATCAGGGCGCAGAACAGGTAGCCGTTCTTCGCGCGCAGGGCCTCCAGCGCCTCCATCAGCTCGTCCTTGCGCGCCAAAAGCCCCTCGCCGACCGTCTCCACCTGCGAGATGCTCATCTTATCGCCCGAAGAGGTGCCGTACTCCTTCGCGTCGCGGTTTACTATCTCCTCCGCAGAGAGCTCTGAGACATCCGAGGAGGCCTCGAACATCTCCATCCCGAACTCTTCGGCGTCCAGGTCCAGCATCTCTTCCAGGTACTTCACGACCTCCTCATCGCGCTCCGTCGTGGTCGGGGAGTTCAGGATCACGGTGTCCGAGAGCACCGCCGCGAGCAACATCGTGGCCGTTGATTTCTCAGGCCGCAGCCCGGCCGCCTTGAACCGCTCGACGATGAGTGTCGCCGTGGAGCCTACAGGGTCGAAAGTGGCCGGTATGGGAGAGGTCGTCTCGATGTCACCGACGTGGTGGTGGTCAAGTATTTCCACGACCTGCGCCTGCTCCACGCCCTTGACGCTCTGACCGATCTCGGCGTGGTCCACGAGCGCGACGCGCCGGGGCTGGGGATTTAGAAGGTCGGTGCGGGTGATGAGGCCGAGCGGTACCCGGTCCTCGTCCACGGCGACGGCCGCCCGGTAGTGGACCTCCATCACCTGCTCGGTTATGTCTCTAAGAAGGTCGTCCGGGTGGACCGTTAGGGGGTTCTCGCTCATGATCTCCCAGCACGGGACCGCTATCTGTATAAGCCGGCTGGTAACGTAGGAGTCGAGCGGCGAGAGGATCACGGTCGTACCCTTCTCCCTCGCAAGGTCCAGGATCTCCTCGTCCGGCCGGACGCCGTTGGAGATTGCGAGCACCCCGGCTCCAACAAGCTCTATGGCCCGGCGCTGGGCGTCCGTGCGGTCCCCGACGACCAGCACGTCGCCTTCCTCAATGTTCTGGCCCATCGACTCCACGCTCATCGAGATGACCCAGAGCTTGCCGGAGATCTCACGGTCTTCCCCGACGAGTAGCTCTCCTTCGAGCACATCGACCATCGCGCTCACCGAGACCGGGCTATCGGCGAAGGTCGAGGCGCCGCGCGACTCCCGCACGTACATCCGCGCCAGGTTCCGCTCCGTGACGATCCCCACCAGAGCGCCGTCGTCGTCCACTATCGGGACCTGGCTGATGTTCCGCTTCGCCATCGCCAGCCCGACGTTCCGCAGCGGGTCGTCTCTGTGGGCGATAGCCACGTCCTCGCTCATCACATCCTTGACCCGCAGCATGACGTGCCGGATGCGCTTGGGCGAGGTGGCCCCGCTCTTCTTCAGCGCCCACGCCGTCTGCGCGTTCACGTCCCCGAGCCGCGCCGGAGCGTAGAAGTTGTCCGGGTCCACCAGGTTCTTCAACTCCGCATACCCGATGGCCGAGGCTATGGTATCCGTGTCCGGGTTCTTGTGCCCTGTAACGTATACGTGCGGCAAATTATCCTCCTATATGCTTCCAGACGATCCGTCGCAAGCTTCCCCATGACCCGCCGGGACCCACATATTACCCTATCGGCGCATCGTTCAGGCCTGGCTCAACCGCACGAGTTCGGGGGCCAGGATCTTCTCCCCTCTCCGAAGCACACCACGATCTTGCCGGCAGACGACTCCACGACCTCCCCGACCAAACTCGTCCACTCCTAAGGTCGGCGAATTCGGACCAGGTAGGAGAATATCGAAGTCCGAGACCACACTAGCGCCCATTTAGCGACGACTGTTATGCCCTGAAAGGCACCCTAAGTCCTTGAGTCGGTGTCCTATTAGCTGGCTGTATCGGTGCCTAAGCCGGGAATATTGCGTTTTGAGAGAACACAGCCACCAGTACCAGAATGCTGCATGCGATCCCGAGGAACGCGAACAACCTCTTGCGGCGATGCTGCAGCGCTCCCGCTATTCCGAGCCCCAGCGCAACGATTTCGGACAGCAGGGTCATCAGCACCAGCAATATGACAGCCGCGCCGAACCCCGTTTCGTCCGCTCCCGGAGGAGCTGTACTCGAGAGTAACAGGATGAGCGCGACCAAGATGACGAGGAGCGCTGCAGGAACTAAGGACATGACCAACGAGGCTATCCCCATTCTGGAATGCTCTGTTCTGGTGTTAGCCATGCGGACACGCCAGATAGCATAGTCCACAATCTGCATAGTACGACCTCCATCTGAACTCGCTTGGGGACAAGGGGCGCGATTTGCGCCCCTTGTCCCCAACCAAACTCGTCTGGTTCATTCGGTCCAATACTTGGTGCTCGGTATGCCGAACCAGGGCCAGTCCGTCGACGGATCGAGCAAGTGCCTGGGGCCTTTCGCGTTGTAAACACAGTACACCGAATAACAGTCTTCTGGGACGCGGTTGAGAAGTTCGCCAAACAGCCTGCCCTTGTCGCTCCCTACGTTCCCGTTAGGGGTTCGTATAAAGGTATAGTATCGTTTGCCTGCCAATATGGGGGCGGTGTTCGCTATCCCTATCGTATAGGTTAACTGTGTACGCTCACAAGTTCCGCGGCTAGTAAGGTTGCTCTCGAGGTACGCATATGATCCTCTGGGGTACGAAGTCGAGGCGTAGGCGTTCTTGGGGAAGCAACCACGATAGCTAGGGGTTTGTGCTCCGGTCAGGTAGTGTCTACCATCGTAGTTCTGCGTCTTGAAGTCGTGCTCGTAGCCGCAACAACCGCCGACGGTAGCACCGGGGGGCGGACTGCTCCATGTGAAGCGTTGCGAGACATACCGCTTCCCC
>CALMWA010000237.1 GCA_937873125.1 uncultured Actinomycetes bacterium
GAGCGCGAAGGAGAGGGCGATCAGGATGCCGCCCGCCACGACGAACGGGATCATGTAGCTAACACCGGTCATGAGCCAGCGCCGAACCTCCGCGCCCCATCCGCCGCCGGCGGCGCCGGTCGGTATGGCCGACTCTCGCTCCTCGGCGTCGGCCGCTTCGGAATCGGCGGGTGAGGCGGGGGTGGCCCCCGCACCGGCCGCGCCCCGCTCGGCGGCGGCCACAGCCTTGTCCACGACTTCGCCCGGCCGGTCTATCGCCTCGCGGAGACGGACCTCCACGGTCGGCTTGCCGGCGAAACGGCCGCGCTCGGCGACGGTCGCGTCGGAGGCGATCATGACCGCGTCCGCGTCCCGGATAACCTGCGGGTCGACGAAATCGACTCCAGAGGCGCCGTGGATCTCGATCCAGATCTCGTGCCCCTTCTCTTTTGCCGCCGTCTCCAGCGCCTCGGCGGCCATCGCGCTATGAGCGATGCCCGTCGGGCAGGCGGTTACTCCAATAAACTTCACTGCACTATCTCCCTTTCCTCACCGTAACTTTTCCGCAACCCGACGTTGCGGCTACTTCGAGATGTTTACTTCCTCGCGGATGACGTTGAAGGCGTCTTCGGGCGTCCGGGCCTCGCGCAAGGCGGTCCTGAACCGCTCGTGAATTAGCCGCCGGGCGAGTTGCTGAAGCACGGTGACATGCAGGCTATGCTCGCCCTCGGGGGCGGCGATCAGGAATATGAGGTCTGCCTCCGCGTCGCCGAAGTCCACAGCTGAGTTTGCGCGTCCGAATGCGACACCGGCCTGCGACACCCCGGCCGACTTAGCGTGCGGGATGGCTATGCCCATCTCCATCGCCGTGCCTCCGGTCTCCTCTTCCCGCGCCCGAACGGCCGCGACGTAGGACTCCTTATCAGTGAGGCGTCCGTCGCGCTCCAGAAGATCGGCGAGCGCGTCAATTGCCGCCCACCGGTCGGCGAGATCGAGGTCGAGGGCCATGAGGTTCGCGCTGGTTATGTCGTCTATGCTTGGGCTCATCTGGGTGCTTCCCCTTTCAGTAGTCTTGCTCCATCTATATCATTGTGGACCCGTACAGCGTCCCGGTCCACATCTGCGGGCGTGAGGGTACTGCTGCCGGGGAGCCGCGCCGCCGCCGCCCCCCAGGCCACCCCCTCAACGAGCGCCGCCTCTCCTTCACCGCCGGCCGCGAGAAAGCCCGAAAGCAATGCGTCTCCCGCGCCCACCGTGCTGCGCGGGGTGAACGGCGCCGTGTCCGCGTGCCGCGCGCCCGACTCGTCCACCAGGACCGCTCCGTCCGCCCCGAGAGAGACGAAGACAGTGGCGATACCCATCGCCCGGACCTCTTGAGCGGCGGCGAGTACCTCCCCGAAGGTGGTCAGCCGACGGCCCGCTATCTCGGAGAGTTCCTCCAGGTTGGGCTTCAGCACGTCCGGCTTCGCGTCCAGCGCCGAGAGCAGCGGGGCGCCGCTGCTGTCCACGGCGGCCCGGCTGCCAGCCTCGCGGGCGGCTGTCACCACGCGGGCGAGTAGATCCTTTGGCGTGCCGGGCGGCAGGCTCCCGCAAGCCGCGACCCAATCCGCGCCGCGTCCGGCGGTGGCGGTCTCTTGCAGTAGCCGGTCAACCTCCACGCTCGACAGGTTGGGACCGGCGGCGTTTATCTTGGTTAGTACCCCCTCTCGCTCGACGATGCTTATGTTGGCCCGGACCGGCCCGTTCACCGGCACCTTTGCTAGCTGGATCCCGGATTCCTCCAGCAGACCGAGGAACTGCTCCCCGCTCGGTCCGCCCACCGGAGCGACGGCCCATGAGTCAACGCCGTTCGCCACCAGGTTGCGGGAAACGTTGATACCCTTGCCCCCGGCTTCGACGGAGACCGCGGTGGCGCGCTGGACCTCACCGCGCACCATCACTTCCAGCTCGTAAGTGAGGTCCAGGCTCGGGTTCGGGGTCAGGGTAACGATCATGCGCGCACCACCTCCACTCCGGCGGCCTCCAATTCACGCACCGCGTCGTCACCGAGACCGCTGTCGGTAACGATCACGTCTATGTCGTCGATCCCGGCGAACCGGACGAAATGCTCCCGGCCGAACTTCGTATGATCGGCGAGCAAAACCACCTGGCGTCCACTCCGGATCATGGCCCGTTTCACTGTGGCCTCGGCCGGGTCCGGCGTCATCAACCCCCGACCGGCAATGACCCCGTTGGTCCCGATGAACGTCACCTCGGGGGCCAAATCTTCTATGAACCGCGCCGCGAAGTCGTCTACCGCCGCGAGCGTCCGACCACGCACCCGCCCGCCGGCCAGGTAGACAGTGATCGAAGGACTCGCCGCGAGTGAGCTGGCTATCGGCAAACCGTTGGTGACCACCGTGAGATCCCGACCCGCCGGCAACAACTCCGCCAACGCCCCGGTCGTCGTGCCGGCATCCAATAGGATCACCCCACTATCCGGCACGAAACGCAGCGCCGCCCGCGCTATGCGGGCCTTCTCCTCGGGCATCGTCACCAGACGCTCGGCCACCTCCGGCTCGAACCACAACCGCTCCACCGGAACGGCCCCGCCGTGCGTCCGCCGCAACGCCCCCTGCCGCTCCAGAGCCGCAAGGTCGCGCCGCACGGTCTCCGGTGAAACCCCGAACGACGACGCTAACGCCGTCACCTCGACTCGCCCCCCACCCCGCGCAAGCTCCACGATGCGCCGGTGACGCTCCTCCGCATACCTCGGTTGCCCCTGCTCCTGCATCATAACCCCAGAACCCTTTCCCGTTTCTGTTGTTATTGTGCCTGTATATTTTTATTTATACCCGATTATGTTGATTGACGCAAGAGTAGTTACGATGTTTTTTCAGATAAACAGAAAAAATCTTGCCGAATGATGCTTCATGGCACACAGATTGGTAGATGGAGCGGTCGGGGATTACAGCGCGGGATCGGGGTTAGGCTAAGAGCTAGCTATCGGAGTTGCCGATGGATTCTGGCTTGAGGGCGTAAATG
>CALMWA010000238.1 GCA_937873125.1 uncultured Actinomycetes bacterium
TTAGCGGAGCCCTTTGAGCCGCCGGCTTCCACGAAAGCCTCCTCGAAGCGCTTGTAGTCGTCTTTTTCGCGCTCCGCCTGCTTTTCGGCGTCGAGTTCCTCACGCCTAAGCCGCAGGTATTCAGCGGCAGAGCCCGGCTCCTCGCGGCTCATCTGGTCTATCTCTTCGTTGGTCAGGTCACGCCTTGCCATCTTCGGTCCTTTCTTTCATCAGTTGGTCTGTGCGCTTGGCGATGAGGTAGCCGCGCTCTTCGTAAAGGTCTTCGGCGAAGACCTCCCGTAGGCGGCGCATACGCTCTTCCTCCGTGATATCTTCGACGTCGGGCCCTACGGCCTTCAGGAGAAGATCGTCCGTGAATCCCAAGCGCTCGACTTCTGCGGCTACTTTGCTCTCTATCTCATGGGAACCTCCCTGCTCTAGCTCATACTGCATCACGGCCAGCCGGGCGCGGACTTCCACCGGGACCGCCGCGCTCCGTTCGCGCAACTCATCGGCCGCCACAAAGCTCTCGCGCCACTGCGGGGGACACACCATGTTCTCCGTGCCCTGCTCCCGGTCGTAGATCGCCCTGGCTACCACGCGCTCGACGGCACGCTCTTCCGGCGGCGGGGGCCAGGCGAGCAGCCTGCTTCGGAGCCCTTCGGCGGTCGTAATGCCGTCGAGTTCGCCGCGTCTGCGCAACGCCTTGAAGACATCACGGGCGTAGAACTCGCCAAAGTTGCGGTTTTCTTGGGCGCGGCGCGCCCTTGCCACCGCCAGCCAATGACTCTTCTGCTGCTCCTCGGGAGGCGCGGGACGCGGAGCGCTCTCGTCTTCGAGGCGTTCTAGCCGGCGCTCTAGGCTTCCCACCGTCTGCCTCCCTTCGCGCCTTCCTGTCTCTGCTCCAGCTCCTCGATACGGGCCTCCAGCTCGTCGGTCTCCTTGACCTTGCGCTCCAGCTCCAGCACACCCTTTAGGGCGTTGAAACCCTGTATGGCGACCGCCGCCCGGCCGCGGTCCAGTGAGTCGTCGAGCACCTCGTCTATTACCTCGGAGATGCGTTTCTTGAGTTCCCGGACTCCACGGCCGCCCGAACTCTTACCGGCCCTGGAGGCGTTGCGCTTCCGCTCCCCCGCACGGGCCGGATCGTGCTGGTAGCAATACTCGTTTGGCGGCTTGACGATGGTCGTACACTGGCCGCCATCCCGCGTAGTACCGGCACATCGAGCCATTAACTACCGCCCTCCCCCCGGACCAGCTTCAGACGGCGTTCCACGTCTTCACGGACGACCGCGAGTTCGGCCTGGTCTTCGGGATCGTCGCTGCGACGGAGCGTGGCTATCCGGTCCAGGTGTTCCCTCATGCGCTCCCTGGCTTCACTACGGGCCGGGGGCTGTGCGGGCGACATCCGCGCCTCGATATTTTGGAGGCGCTTCCTGATGGTCATGCCGCTCCTTTCGATTCGTTGTTGTCCAACCCAAGCGCCAGACGGCACCGGGTAGCTTCTCTCTCATGGCCCGCGATGAGCCCAGCAAGCGTCACCGTATGCGAGCGGATCATGCTCTCGTGGTGGCGGAGACAATCCCATAGGTGCCGCTCCCACCGCCCGGCGTTGTAGCGTCTTACGGACTCGGCATACAATTCCTCCCTCTCTTGGTCGGGATCGTTCTGGCGAGCTCTGCGGGATATGAAGGCGTCAATCTGATGCTCTGCTACCTCACCCGGTGCTAGTTCCACGAACTCTCCTTCCAAGATGTGTTGTTGAACGATTCCAGGGCGTAGGGGTTGTGGGCGGGCTTTGCTCTCTCGCGCCTGGCTCTGTCCCCGGCTTGCACCTTGTCGTAGTCCTCCAGGAGTCCCCAACCCTTGAGCATCTCGCGCTTCTGGCTTTCGACCGTATCCCAGAACCCGGCTATCTGTCCGTTCGCTACGAGTGGGAATACTCGGCGCTCGTCGGGCTCCTTCGCGCCAAGCCAGACGTAGGGGTCGTGGTGCTCACCCTTTCGCATCGCCCGCCACGCCTCCACGAGAGCCCGGAAGCGCGGCCTGTCCGGGAGCACATCCACGAGATCGGCGGGCACCTCCCAGACTATCCGGGCATCCTCCAGGACCGGCTCTCCCATCCCCCCGATCCCGACCTGGCGCCCTTCCACGAGGTACAGGGGTCGGGCTTGCCGAAGAACACTCGCCAGAAAGCGGGTGTCTATGCCGAGCACCAGGCGGTGCAGGTCCAGGGCGTAGGAGCCGTCCGCCTGCTCGCTCCCCGGATACACCGACACGCCGCACTCCTGGAAGCCGAGAAATATAGCCGAGCGCCCGCCCTCCGGAAGATCCCCGAACCGGAGATACACGGAGCGGGGATCGCGCTTCGCGCCGTACTCTGCAAACAGTGCCCGCCAGTCGAAGGCGAGGGCACCGTAAGCCTTGCTGGCCACGTTGCTCGCTACCCGCCGCGCTACTGGCGTGGCCAGTAGCGCGGGGTCGGGCCGCCTACCCACCCGCCACAAATTGAGACGGTCCGCATCCCAGCACGCCCCGATGGTCGGATCGGTGGAGGTCTGTCCCTTATCGTGAAACTCGCACGCCCGACCAAGGGTTTCTAGCCGCGCGTCGTCTAGGTCGAACTCGCTGGCATCCCGCATCTGCCGGGCCAGCTCCGCGCCCCTCTTACCGTGCTCGGGGTCGTGCCCGTCGCTCTGGCGCATCGAGTCGTGGAACATCGCGAACAACAGCACCACGAGCGGATCAGCTTCCGGGGTCGAATCCAGCAGGGTGAGCCCGGCGGCGGCAACACCCGCCCAATGAGTCGGGCCGTGGATGCGGGAGCCCTTGCCCGTCGAGCGGGCGAGTATGACGTCTAGTAGGGCGGGGTTGCTCACTTCCCCCCTCTCTTCGGCTTCGGCCGCTTCTCCTCGTCATCGCTCGGATGACGCTCCCTCCAGGATTCCCGAAGCTTATCGGCGCGACGTTCTGTCTCTCTGCGATGCTCTTCTTCGCGTTCGCGCCTGTCGCGGTCCTGGTCTC
>CALMWA010000239.1 GCA_937873125.1 uncultured Actinomycetes bacterium
CCTCGACGGCCAGAGAGTAAGTGCGGACATTGTCCAGGATGGGTTCCTCGCCGAGGTAGGCCTGGATCATCTCCGGTATAAACGGGTAGACGCCCTTGTCGTCGGCGATGCCGAGATTCGGGGCAAAGATGGCCTGCACCCTGCCCGCGGCCTGCGCCTCGACGAGGCCGGGGATGTCGTCGTAGATGCGGCCGTCTTCGATGCGCTCGTAGATGATGTCTATGCGGCGGCCGGAGGCCCCGTGTACGAGGTATCCGTCGCGGTCTAGTTCGACCTCGTGGCGCTTGGCCAGGATGGCGTCTAGCTCGCGGGCGAAGAGGTTATGGTCGAGGTAGTACTGGTCGTCGGGGCCGGTGGAGAGGATCGCGAGGGTCGGGTCCGGCGCTGAGGATGCCGCCCGCAACACCTCCCCGAAGCGTTGCATGAGGCCATCCAGCGGATGCACGCCCAGGGCCGAGTAGGATTTCGGCAGCACGTCGGCGGTCACGGAACGCATCATGGACATGGGCTCCATGCCGACGGGCATCTTCGCGTTGTCTTCGATGACGCGGTAGGACCACGCTCCGTTTTCGTGGACGGCGACGAGATCCAGGCCCATCTGCCGATTCGGTACGTCCCCGAAACGGGTCGGGAGCGAGGTATCGTAGAGAATGCTGCTCTCTATGACTTCGGCCGGCACGATCTCTTGTTTACCGACCTCCAGGCGGCGCAGGAACTCGTTCAGGGCGAGCATTCGCTGGATGACGCCGCGTTCGAGGCGCTCCCATTCGCCGGCGGGGATCAAACGCGGCACGTAGTCGGTCGGGTGGGTCTTGTCCTCGCCGGTGAGTCCGATTCCGCGCTGCATCCGCAGCATCGTCTCGTGGGCCCGGCGGGTACGGCGGGCCCACTCCGCAGCGCCCATCCGCTCCATCTCGTCGAGGACGGGCTCGTAGAGCGGGCGCGGCGTACCGTCGGGATCGAAGACCTCGTTCGGGCCAGACTGACTGGGATCCAACCTCATTAGGACGCCTCTCTGATCATGTGCCGCAGCATAGAGCTTTCTCGTTCTTCGCGCTCCGGCTCGCGGGCCGACAGCCGGCGTCTAGGTCAGGCGAAGATGCCGACGAGGGCGCAGGGCAAGCCGAGCATAAAGGAGAGGGAGAAGGTGACGCCGAAGAAGACGTTCTCCTCGGAAGTGTAGGAGTAAACGCGGTCGTAATGGAACATCAGGAGGATAGAGGGTATGGCTATGCCGGCCATCAGGGCTCCGGTTACCCGCAGAGTATTGAGGGAACCTATCTGCGCGTAGACTCCCTGCGAGTTCAAGAGCAGCAACCCGAACCAGTCCACGGCGAGCATGAGCGAGACGCCGAAGAGGGCCAGCAGCGCATAGAAGAGAGGCTGCGGCAGAAGCGGACCCTTTACGGGAGCTTCCGCCGGCTCGTCCTCTTCGAAGAATGTCTTCGGCGGGTTTCGGAACAGTTTGAGACGGCGGCCCGAAGGTTTCATGGTTCGGGTATGGTAACGCATCTCTCGGATTTCGTCGTCTCTAGGAGCGCAGGAAGCCGCCTTCGGAGTGGAGGATCTGGCCCGTGATCCAGGCCGCCTCGTCACCCACCAGAAACGCCACGAGCCGCGCCGCGTCCTCCGGCTCACCCACCCTGCCGAGCGCGAACTTCGGCGCGAGCTCCTGTTTCAATTCCTCCGTCATCCAGCCGGTATTCGTGGGACCGGGGTTGACGGCGTTCACCGTGATCCCCTTATTCCCGACCTCCGCGGCGAGCGTAACGGTGAAGGCTTCGATGGCGCCTTTGGAGGCGGCGTAGGCCAGCTCCCCGACCATCGGACCCTGCGACTGCCCGGAGGTGAGGTTGACGATCCTGCCGCCCGGCCCGCCAGGATACCGCCGCGCGAACTCCACACATAAGAGCGCCGCCGCCCGCACGTTGACCGCGTAGTGGGCGTCGAGCGTCGCCGCATCCAGTCGCTCGAAACCGTCCCGCTCGGAATGTGCCGCGTTGTTTACCAGGATGGAGGGCCGTCCTAGTCTTTCGGTAGCCGCGTCGAGCAACTCTTCGGGAGATTCCGGCCGCGAGAGGTCTATTTCAACGCCCGCCGCCCGGATACCCATCGCCCGCAACTCTTCCAGCAGAGTGTCCGGCTCGTCCTCGTCCGCCGCCCAGGGTGCGCCGCCGTACACCTTCCAGTAGGAGAAAATTACGTCTGTGCCTCGGGAGGCCAGCGTCCGGCAGATCGCCGTTCCAATACCCCTTCTCCGTCCAACGCCGGTCACGAGCGCTACCTTTCCGTCCAGGTCGCGCGACGCGCCCGGTGACAGGCGCGGCAAAGGAAATCTCGAAGCGGAAGGGACAGATAAGCGTGTTTGCGGCATGGGTTTCGCTCCTTTAGATTCGCTGGTTCGGTCGCCGGACATATGTGATCCAGATCAAACAAGTGTACAATTGGTGCATGACCGTGTTCCGCTATGGACGGGCCTACTATGATGAGGG
>CALMWA010000240.1 GCA_937873125.1 uncultured Actinomycetes bacterium
GTGGCGCCCGGGGCCGAGCGCAAGCCCGTGTGGTGGGCGCTCGGCCAGCTCGGCGCGCGTCTCGGGGTCGACGTGCTCGACGGGCTCGATCCCGACGCGACCGACGACCGCACGCTGCTCGCGCGTCTCGGCACCGGGGCGGGGCTCGACGCCGACGCGCTCCTCGCCGCCGGTCCCCGCGGCATCGCCGGGCCAGCCCCCGAGTTCGGATGGGTGCACGACGACGTGCTGCCGGACGGCCGGTTCCGGCTCGCCCCCTCCGCACTCATCGCACGGCTGCGCGACGAGATCGCCGCGCTCGCGGAGCCCCGACCGCCCGTCGTGTTGGTCCCGCGCCGTCAGCTCCGCAGCATGAACTCGGCGCGCTACGAGTCGAGCACGCGCGCGGAGGACCCACCGTGGCTGCGGTGCAGCCCCGACGACGCGCGCGCGTGGGGCGTGCTCGACGGCGACGCGGTCGACGTCGAGAGCGCCCACGGCGTGGTGCGGGCCAGCGTGCGCACCGACGAGCGCATCCGCGCCGGCGTCGTCTCGATCACCCACGGCTGGACGTCGACCAACGTGAGCCGGCTCACGTCGGTGTCGGAGCTCGTCGATCCCCTCACGGGGATGATCTGCCAGGGCGGGATCCCCGTGAAGGTGCAGCCGGCTTGATCGTCGCGGAGCGGCCCGGCAGCGCGGGCTGGGTCCGTGCCGTGGCCTCGGTGAGGTCCCGCAGCTCCGCGGCGAGGCGCCCACACGATGTGTGGACCGACGACGCCAAAGCGCTCAGGTCGTGTCGTGCATCAGTCGTCGCGTCGAGGGCTGAGTCTCGATCAGCACCCCGGCTTCAGTCCCAGCGGACCTCGAGGTGCTCCGTGCGGCGGAGGATCGCGCCCGACGGCGGGTCGGTGTCGACGAGACGGAGCCGGGGCAGCCGCTCGAGGACGACGCCGAGCGACGCCTCGAGCTGGCGATCCTCACGCCCGCGCTCTTCACGTCCGCGTTCTTCGCGGTTGCGGTCCGGGCGACGGTCCTGCCTCTGGCGAGGCTCCTTCTCCCGGTTGCGTTGCTGTTCCTGACGGCGCTGCCCGATCTCATCGGGAACGGCGACGCTAGCCTCCGCCTCTCCCGTGCCATCCCCGTTAGGCGGCGCCACGATCAAGGCGGGCTCCGCCGGTTCCGTCGCCTCCGGGGTCGGAGTAGCAACCGGTGGCGCGGAGTCGCTAGCCGGGACGGTGTTCTGCGCACCTGCCTGCTCGGTGGCGACCTTGTAGATCATCTCGGCCAACTCCGGCTTGCGATACTTGCGGTACTGCTCGATGCCGAGCTGCGAGGCGATCTGATGCAGGTCGCTCAGGCGCTTGCGCTCTAGGGTGGCTAACTCGGTCATACGTCTCTACCTCTCTTGATCTGCTACACGAAAATATTGCGCGTTGCTGCTAAGGGGTGCGGCGCTCCGGCCGCTGGTTCCTATCAAAGTTGGAAGCCCCTCCGCCCGTTTTCGGGCTCCTGGGCATTGGATGGTGTGGATGAATGTTACCATACGCCGCCGGGTGAATGTCATCATCGTTCGTCTCCGCGAAGTCCTTTTCAAGCTCACATTTGTCAACCGTCTCGATGCGGCGTCCGTCCCCGGCAGACGACATGATGCACGATCACTCAACCTCCCCTGTCCTCGAAACTGGTAGCGTCAGACCAACTTTCGCCGGCGACTTTCTCATCGGAATGGTGCGGAACGGCTCGGGCATGGAACCCACAACCTGCGCTTCGAGAACTTATTATACACCAGACAAGCCAACTAACCCGCTCTGCTACCTAAGAAGCGGTGTAATCCTCCATCGCCGAACGCGCCAGTTCGAGCAGCGCCGCGTCGAGCTCCTCCCCGACGGGGTCGTTGTCGCAGTACAGGACCGGCTTCCCCTCATCGCTACCTCGGCGAGTGACGACGTCCACAGCGGCAGCCTTTATCTCGGTTAGATAGGCGTCCACCCCCTTCACGGCATCCAGGTCGCGCGCGAGCATCCGCCGGTCGGAGAGGTTGCCGGAAGCTGCAACCACTTCGCACCCGTACCGCTCTTCGAGATGATGCGAGAGCTTGTTCAGAACCGCCGGCGGCGCGGTCGAGACATAAGCCACGCGAAGACCCTCTACTTCACCCACGGGCCGAGGCCGGAAGACCGTCGGTATGACACGCAACTCCGGCTTCACCCCGGCGACGGCATCTATGATTCCCCGCACCTTCTCCGGGCTCGCCATCGGCTCCTCGCTCATCGTTAGCAGCAGGAGATCCGAGAGTAGCAACCGATAGGCGCCGAGGAACCCGGCGATGTATTCCGGGTCCTGGTGTGCCCCGGCGACCAGCACCCGCCTCCCGACCGCGACCGGCGGCATGGCCGCGCCGGAACCGTCGAAGACCGTGATGCCCGTGTCGAGTCCGTTGGCTATCTCCGCACCCTCCAGGACATTCGACACGAAGGGCTCGCCGGCGAGCCCACCGCCGCACCTGCGGCAGCCGACCGTGATGACGCGGCTCAGGGCCGCCGTCTCGTAGTAGTCGCTCGCGGCATGGGCTCCGCGTTCCAGGGCTTCCAGCAGGTACGCGCTCCCGACCTCCATCTTGTGACCTTCGATGACCTCCGGTTCTCGGGGGCCGCCTCGGCCCATCGAGACCACGCCGGGCGCGTATCCTTCCTTCGCCAGAAGGCGTGCGAGATAGCCGGAGATCGCCGTCTTACCGACCCTCTTGCCGGTCCCGATCACGGCGAGCGAAGGCTTGGTCGAGACGTCGCGCAGTTCCGGCGGCCGGAGCTCGAAGTCGCTCCCGACGTATCGTGCGCCAGCGGCCAGCGAGAGCGAGGCGATCCGCATCCGCTCCCGGTATCCGATCACCGGCTCGTCCGAGAGATCCACGACCACGTCCACCTCGTGCTCCGAGAGGGCTTTCTCTACAGCAGATACAGGGTCTTTGCCGGAGATCAAGGGTACTCCGTAGTCGGTACCTTCTTTGATCTTCTCGGTGCCGCCGAGGAAAGCCGCGGCTATGCCCTCTGCTCCCATAGACTCGCGCACGCTCTGCATCGCGTCCAGGACCACGGGCGGGTAGTGCTCACCGTCTATGAGGAAGAGGGCGCGCACGTGCGGGCCGCTAGTCGCCGCTGACGGCTATCTCGGGGTCGGGCGTTACTTCCTGGTCTATCCGCTCCTCGTAACGCGAGTACTCGTGCGTTACGGAGTTGAAGTCCACCGTCAGCTCCCGCTCCTTGAACGGATACTTGCGGAAGACCTGAACCCGGCCGTCCTCGATCTCGATGATGTTGTAGCAGGGCCGCGTGTTCCCCCGCAGCCGCGTCGTCGAGGCGGTGCCGGCGTTCACGATAAACATGTTCTCCAGCTTCCAGGAGTATGGGACGTGCTTGTGCCCGGAGAGGACGAGGTCCACACCCACGTCGTCCAGAAGCTCCAGCACGTCGCCCGCGTCGAAGATGATGTTCCGCTCGCGGCCCGTGCCGGGGATAGGGATGAGGTGATGGTGGATAACGAATATTTTCAGCTTGTCGTCCGAGCCGGCGAAGGAGTCGTGGATGAACTGGTAATGCTCGCGCCCGACACGTCCGTCGTTCAGATCCGGCTCAGAGGAGTCTATGCCGACCATCACCGCATCGTCGAAGTCTATGCACGAGTACCGCTCGCCATAGAGCCGCTCGAAGTGGACGTAACCCACGTTGCGCGAATCGTGGTTGCCGGGGATGACCATAACGTTCTCGCACCGGAAGCGCCGGATGTACTCCGCCGCCGCCTCGAACTCCTGCCGGTAACCCGCGTCCGTCAAGTCGCCCGACACGACGACCGCGGTCGGGTTCATGTCGTTTATCTCCAGGATCGAACGTTCGAGAAGGTCCGGTATAAAGTACGCGCTGCCGCAGTGGATGTCGCTGATCTGACAGATCGTCAACTTGCGCGAAGTGCTCATGCTCTCCCCCGGCTCGTTACCCCTGCAATCGCCCTAAAAAGTATAACAGAGCACCTCGCGACGCCATTTATGAGAAAAATTTAGTAAACTCACCAAAGTCCACTCGCCATTCGCGCCGCGACCTTTCCATCCAGGTCTCTTTGGCCTTTTGTATGTGCTCCTCCAACACGGCTAGGGACACGCCATTGTTAACCTCTACGAAGTGCTCGACCAGCTTCTTGGGGTGTTGTTGGTCGAGGTCGTCTAGCCAGCGCAGCGCCTCCTCGTCTCCGCGTTCCTCCAGCTCTCTCCGATACCGCCCCGGCCACCCCTCCAGGTCATCAGACCAGAACCGCTGCTCGCCAGGGGGCTTAGCCGCCTCCTCTTTGATGAAGCGTTCGCGCAACCCCTCTTCTCGGAAACGACGGAGGATCTCCAACCACGCCTTCAGCGACTCGCCCGGCGCCTTGTTCGGTCCGTTCTCACGGAACCAGTAGTTCCCTATGTGAGAAGGGATAACGAGGCCGGTTGAGTGCTTCAGCGCATGGCAAAGTTCGCATAGTGCGACGAGCCTTTTCAGCCTCTGGACGCCGGAGGCGTCATCGTACTCCCATTCCTCGTGACAGTGCAAGCGCCTCTTACCCCTCTCGGTCCCGCAGACCGCGCACCTATGCCCGTGCTCGGCGTATACGCTCTCCCTAATGCGGTCCTATCGATGTTTGGGTAGCATCCGGTTCAGGCTCTTGCCCGCCGAGGTCTCGGGGATGTACTCTGCGGTTAGCTTGAGCGGCGTGGAGAAGCTCGCTTCGATCATACGATTAGTTTACAAGCGGAACCGATTTTACGCTCCTTGTTACAATGATACTCTTCCCTTACATCTTCTCGGGTGCGTTTACTCCCAAAAGGTTCAGCCCGTTCGCGAGCACGGCCTTCGTCGCGGCACACAGCGCGAGCCGCCGGTCGCGCAATGCTTCGTCGTCCACGAGCACCCGGTTCACCGTGTAGAACTGGTGGAAGCGCGCGGCGAGAGTTTCGAGGTAGGTGGGAATGGGGTGTACTTCGCGGCGCGCGGCTGCGTTGCGGACCACACGCGGGAAGTCCAGAAGCTGCAGCGTGAGCGCCCGCTCCTCCGGTGCGAGATCCCCCGGAACCATCTCCCGCAACTCGCCGGGGTTTATCCCGGCGCGGGCGAAGATGCTTGCGATGCGCGCGTGAGCGTACTGAACGTAGAACACCGGATTCTCGTCGGACTGTTGGATGGCGAGATCCAAGTCGAAGTTCATCTCCGTCTGGTGCGAGGAGCGCACGTAAAAGTAGCGCGCCACGTCTTCCCCGACCTCGTCCAGAAGCTCGTCGAAGGTCACGAACGTACCGGCACGCTTGCTGACCTTTACCTGCTCCCCCCCACGCAGGAGCTTCACCAGACGAATCAACTCCACATCCAGAAACTCTCCCGGTATTCCGAGCGCCGCGAGACCGGCCCGTATCCGCGGCGGATAGCCAGCGTGGTCCGCGCCGAGAACATCCACAGCGGTCCTGTATCCTCGGTTCCACTTGTCCCGATGGTAGGCGATGTCCGGCGCCATGTACGTGTACGAACCATCCTGCTTGACCAGCACCCGGTCCTTGTCGTCCCCGAGCTTCGAGGAAGCCAGCCACAATGCGCCCTCGCTCTCGTAGACGTAGCCGCCCTCCCGGAGATCCCGTAGAAGTTCCTCTATCGCCCCCGACTCGTACAGGCTCTTCTCGTTGAAGTAGCTGTCGAAGACGACGCGGGCGCGTCCCAGGGTCTTCTTGATGTCCTCCATGCACCAGCCAACGGCGAACGCCTGGATCTCCGTGAGCGCCTTGTTCTGGTCCATCCCAAGAAAGGTATCGCCGCGTTCGCTGGAGAAGTCCCGTGCTATGTCGCGGATGTACTCGCCCCGGTAGAGCGCCTCCGGGTCGGAGACGGACCACTCGCGGTCGTGCAGTTCGGCGTAGCGGACGGCCACGGACTCGCCGAGGAGCCGGATCTGATTTCCCCCATCATTGAAGTAGTATTCGCGCGTAACCTCGCCACCCGCAGCCTGCATGATGCGCGCGAGCGAGTCTCCGTAAGCCGCGTGCCGCCCATGCGCCACGGTCATCGGTCCGGTCGGGTTGACGCTGACGAACTCCAGCAGCACCGGCTCCCCAGAGTCCGCACCCCGCCCGTAGTCCTCTCCCTCGCGCAACAGCGTCTCAAGCTCCTGCCACAGCGCCTCTCGCGTCAACCAAAAATTGATGAACCCCGGACCGGCGATCTCCACCCGCTCCACGAGCGGCGCGTCGAGCGCCTCCGCCAGTCGCTCCGCGACCTCGCGAGGGTTACGCCGGAACGCCTTCGCGTTCGCCAGGGCGACGTTGGTGGCGAAGTCACCGTGCGCCGTTTCGTTCGGCCGCTCGACGTGTACAACCTCCAGTTCCACGCCATACGCCGCGCGCGCAGCCTCCCGTACGACCCCCGCGATGCGCTCCTCGAAGCTCACCCTTCCTCCCGCTTTAGGAGTTCATCCAGGAGACTCCGGTTCTCCTCCGCCAGACGCTCGCTCTCTTGCTGCACGTGCTCGAAACGCGCCTCGAACACGTCTCCTTCACGGGCTTCATCCGGCAGCAACTCCCGCGGCGCGTCGAAGCTCCGCTTACCATCGGGGTAGAGTAGCAGCACCGCCCAGCCGTTGTCTTCGAACCTATCTATCTGAACACGCATATGCATCATGTTAGCAGGTTGAATCCAGGGCAAAAGCGTCCTCGC
>CALMWA010000241.1 GCA_937873125.1 uncultured Actinomycetes bacterium
ACGTCTCTACCCTCACGACGGCCAATCAAATTCCCCACGGCGTCTTCGTAGAGCGAGAGCCCAGCCTCCTCCATGTACGAGGCTGCTAGCTCTTTGGCGGCACGCTCCTCTTCGGTGAAAGACAACCGGGAAACCCCGCCGTCCTCTCGCGTCCCTATTTCGGCGAGCTCGAAGATTCGTTTCCATATCCGATCACCCTCGATCATGTTACTACCCCTCCTTTGAGGTGTGGCTCAACTCTTCGCTGGCTGACTTTGGACTGCCTACTCACCAGGGCGCGCCTGCACATTCGCGATGGGCTACGCTGGCTCACACGTCGCATGCGAGACAAAAGCGCTCAATAACGTCCCACGAGAAGTCCTCCGTCCACGACAATAACCTGACCCGTGAGGTACCGCGCGGCTTCTGATGCTAGAAACACGGCAACGTCGGCGATATCCTCCGGCTCGCCAACCCGACCCAAGGGGATAAACTTGGCGGCTTCAGCCAGCCCCGCGGGGCCGGACGAGTGCTCCCTAGAGAGCGACTGAGCGGTCCGTATATAACCAGGGGCGAGGCCATTGACGCGCACGTCTGGAGCCAGTTCTACGGCCAAGCCGCGCACAAGACCCACCACTCCCGCCTTCGCCGCCGAGTAGTGGACGTGCTCGTCCCACCCGTACGCGACGCCCATGATCGAAGAGAGAGCGATCATGTTTCCTCGTCTTGCCGTCCTCATGGCAGGAGCCGCGGCCCGGCAAACTCTCATGATCCCCTTCAGGTCTACGTCGAGCGTGTGATCCCATCGCTCGTCATCGAGTTCGGCAAGCGGCACCCGATAGGCGATGCCCGCGTTGGCGACTACGGTGTCGATTGGTCCGTAACGGTCCTGAACCGAAGACACGACAGCCTCGACGTCATCGGTCTTCGTCACATCCAGGCGATGGTACTCGGCCACACCGCCATTGGCCTCAATGCCGGCAGCGACCGATCGCCCCTCCTCTTCGAGGATATCGGTTGCGATCACCCGGTAGCCAGCGGCCGCGAAGGCCTGTGCTGTGGCCGCACCGATGCCGATGCCCGCGCCCGTAACCAGAACGGTTGGTTTATGCATATTGCTAGCCTCCTTCGTTAGTAACATCCAAAGTCCCTAGAGTGCCTTCTTCCGGACATTTCACGGTAGCGCATCACGAAACTGCCGCCTTCAAGTTTCGACCTTCGAGATGAGCGTTATGGGTCTCAGTCCGAACTCATGCAGTCGAGTCGCAGCAGCGATCCTGAATGCATTCTTCTCTAGAACCGGCCGTGGTTCTTCCCGCGCCGCATCTTGGATTTGATCGTAACGTCGTTCGGTAGCAGTGTTGAACTTAACTGTACGAGTTGATAGCGCACATACTACCTGAACAGGGTTACGGGGCTTGCGTACGGGGTTTCTCGGCACAGGATTACTCTGCATCGGCCCTCAGTCTGGGGTAGAGGTTGCCAGTTCGAAAGTATGCCCAAACCGGTAGAGATTGGCTTCGTCAAAAGATTTGCCCACTAGCTGGAGACCGACGGGCAACCCGGAAGCAGAGAAGCCACATCGAATAGATAGAGCGGGAAAGCCGTTGAGATCCGTGGCCCCCGTTAATCGGGTGAACGCTGAGCGCACGTGCTCCTTGTATCCACCGATGTTTACTTCTCTCTGGCCGATATCAGTTGGTAGCACAGGGGTGGTTGGAGATACCAAGACGTCCGCCTCCTCAAGAGCTTGGCTGTATGCTTGCACTGCCAACCGCTTTACTTGCTGAGCTTGGATATACTCATAGGCTCTTATTGCTTCTCCGATCAAAAGGCGGTCCCTTACCTCTTCCTCGAACTGTTCGGGTTGACCACGAAGCCGTTTTTCATGGACGGTAAACGCTTCGCTAGCCAACACGACTCGTTGCGCTGCAAGTATTTCCTCACTATGAGGCATTTCCACCTCGTGTATCGTCGCCCCTAGATCTCGGAAGACTTCGATGGCCCTATTGACCATTGCCCGCACTTCCTCCTCTACATTCTCAAAGTAGAACGACGAGGGGACACCGACGACGCTTCCTTTAATTCCTTGATTGAGGTGCCGGGTAAAGTCTTCAGTCTCTCTCCGGACCGAATACGGATCTCTGGCATCATGCCCGGACAGGGCCCCAAGAACAATGGCGTTATCTTCCACCGTCCTCGTCATCGGACCAACGTGATCGAGGCTCCAGCTTAACGGGAAAATTCCGTATTTGCTTATCCGGCCAAACGTCGGTTTCATCCCTACAATGCCACAACAAGAAGCCGGAATCCGTACCGATCCGCCGGTATCAGTACCCAACGCCGCATAGCACAGAGAAGAGGCTACCGCTGCCGCCGAACCGCTGCTGGAGCCACCGGAGATTTTCGTACTGTCGTAAGGATTTCTCACCGGACCGAAATACGATCGATCCCCGGTCGGACCGTAAGCGAATTGATGTGTGTTTAGTTTGCCTACTACAACGGCGCCGGCTTCTTTTAGTTTTTCGACCACGGTGGCATCATGATCCGGAACGTAGTTCTGGAAAATCTGCGATCCCATGGTCGTTCTTACACCGTCGGTATAGATTATGTCCTTTAGGCCTACCGGTACGCCATGAAGCCAGCCCCTTACATTCCCTGCTATGATTTCTCTCTCCGCTCGCGATGCTGCCGCCAGGGCTTCGTCGTACAACACGGTGATGTAAGAATTAAGGTCATCATCAACCGAGTCGATGCGTTCCAAGAGTTGTCGTGTTACCTCTACCGGAGAGATTTGCTTCGCTCTTATTTTGCGAGCAAGCGACTCCAAGCTAAGGTGCAGAACGTCGATACTATCCTCCTTGGTGGCTCTCATCCTCTTTTAGAAACGAAGCCACAGCAGCAACTTGTCCTAAGGAGAGGCCCATCAGGACTGGACAGTTGCGACTGTCCACAATAGTAGTAGACATGGTTTCCAAATCCTTACTATGCTCCGGTCCTGACACCGCCTTCGAGTAAGCGCATCATGTTGCCGCCTAGCATCGATGGCCTACGGTCTTCTACCATTTTGACCGAGCGAGCCCTGTCCAACTCGAATCCTTGGTCGAACACGGGAGACATGCTGGTGAAAAGGACACGCTCCGAACCGAAGGCGTCGATGCACTCTTCCAGGAAGTCTTGCCGGTATACTCCGTTCGTGCCTATGTGGAGGTTGCCACACGTCTCCATGGCCAGAAAAGCGTCCGCCTGCGCGAGGCCGCTGATGTTGATCTGACCACCGTGGCTCATGATGATGGCGGCTTCTTCGGCCCGTTCCGCGACGGAGCGTATTTGTGAAGCGTGCGCCATCCAGGGGTAACCGGCCGCGATGATAACGGGTACGCCGAGGGATCCTGCTTCTCTTACCAGGCGGACGACGTAATCCTCGTTGATCGTGTAACCTTCCTCCATCGGGTGGAGCATCAGACCCCGCAACCCCAACTGCAGCACGCAACGCCGCAGCTCGGTGATGGCATCCTCGCCTTGCCGGGGATCTACGCGGCAAAAACCGATGAAGCGGTCGTGGTATCTCCTCTGCGTAACGGCGAGGACTTCGTTCTGCGGCTCCAGGCGGTAGGTCTTGGGCTGAACCGGCACGATCACGCTATTATCTATGCCGTTGAAATCCATCGAAGCCAACAGCTCTTCCGCCTGGAGCCGATACCCGTTGATCGAGGTACCAAGCATCGTCAAACCGTCGACGATCAACGCGCCCCCCTTCCCGAAGCCTCGTGCCTGACCCGTTCGAGGAGCGACGCTATGTTGTCATGGAAAACCATCCGTTCTTCGCTTTCCGAAAGGCCGATACGCTTGACCTTCTGCAACTCCAACTTGGGATTGCAGCCCGGTCCGTCGCTTCCGAACAAGACGCGATCAGCACCTAGTCGTTCGATAGCTTCCTTGATCTTTTGAGGGTATGGGCACGCGGAGGTGTCCAGCAGCAGGTTGTCGTACTTCTCGCACACCCGAATGGCGTCATCTGTGTGATGGTACCCGCCCATGTGGGCCAAGATAATCGTCGCTTCCGGCGCTGCCTCGGCCAACTTCGTGAACTGCTGCGGAAGGCTGAGAGCTTCGTCTCCCGAATGAAAGAGGGTAGGGGCGTCGAATTCGGCCGCTTTCTTGACCAGCCTTATTACCGAGTCGTGGTGGGCGGCGGCCGTGACGCTTTCCTGGTGGATCTTCAGTCCTTTCATCTTTAGATCCACGATCGCTTCCTCCAGCAAGGTTGCCGCGTTGTCAGCGTGCGGGTTGATACGCGCGTACGGGATCAGGCGGTCTGGGTATTTCTTGCAGGCGTCATGGATGTACTGCAGCGCGTCGGGATTGAGGACCGGTGCATCCGCGTAGGTCATGACAACGGCTTTTTCAATACCCGCTTCGTCCATCAGCTCGATAATTGCCTCAGGCGGATCGAACCATCCAAAAGCCTCGTACTCGTCGACGTGCGTGTGTGAATCAATAATCTGCACCTGTTCACTCCTTCGGTGACTGTTCTAAAGGCTGCTTGCGCCTATTGCTCCTACCAAGGGTTTCTAAGCTCCTTATGGCATAAGAATGACCGGACCACGGCAGCTTGTAGCCGGTGGTTCTAGAACCACCGGCTAGCTATCAACTGCGGAGAACTCTCGCGCTCGTAGATGGCCAGACTGTAACATCCACCGAGGCGGTCCTTGCAAGCTTGCAAGCGACAAGCCGTTACCGTTACGGAGCTGACTGTTCTATCAACCGGAGGTCCACGTCGGTCGCGGAGATCTCCTCGCGCTGGAAGCCAGGTCGAGCTGCAGCGTCTATGACGGGCGACCTGGAGGCGGCGAGCCGTAGCGTGACGTAGTATCCGACGCCCGTCACGAGAGCAGCCGTAATGATCGGGAGTGCTGTTTGCGGCAACAGACAGTAAGTCCCGAGTCCGAGCACCGTCCAGGCAACCGCGACAGGGTTGAATCCGCCCATATACCAGTACGGACCGCTGCGATCGAACAAGGCCAGGACGTCGATACGCGTGCGCTTCACGAACACGTAGTCCGTGATGAGCACACCGGCAATGGGCGCGAAGAGGCTGCCAAAGGCGCTCATGAAACCGGTGTACCCGTTCACGAGTCCCGGGAACACCGAAAGACCAACGCCAAGAACGCTCACGATCAATGTCGTCCAGAACCTTCCCAACCTCGTGAACATGTTGGACATCGAGAGTCCGCCCGTATAAAGGTTTAAGACGTTGATCGTCCAGTTGTCCAGTACGACTAGCAGTAGTATGAGGAAGAGCGTTAGCGCGCTACCGCCGGCTATGTCCGTTACGACCTGAAAGGGATTCCCTACCTCTCCGAGGGTCGCGGCGGCCGTGTACGCACCGAAGAAGGCTGAGAATATCGTTCCTATCACTGCCGCAGCCATGGTGCCTACCCACATGTCGACGCGGGTGCTCGAATACCGGCAGAAGTCTGCAGCGTCGGTTATCATCGAAAGCCAGGCGGAGGCTACGGAGCCGACCCAGAGCGAGAATACAGCCCACTTCCAACCAGCCGTCCCCGAAAAAGCGAAAACCTCACCGGGCGCGTAGCCTTGCGCGTCGTGGGTCATCAGCAGATATAGTAGGTATACTAGGATCACGATCTTGATAGGGAAAGCCACCCGCGAGAGCTGCTTCAAGGTGTTGTAGCCGACGAGCGCGACAATCACCTGCAAGACGGCGAACACCAAGCTAACCGTGATGAGCGAGAACTCGACCCCGAACCAGGCGTTCATAACGGCAACGATCCCCAACGCACCGGCGAGGGTCTGGAACGCAAACCAGTAGATCGAGGAAGCAGTCCGGACGAACGACGGAATCCACTTTGCACCGCGGATACCGTAGGACATCCTGGTGGATACCTGACCGGGCAGCCCGTAATCGACGCCCAGCGTAGCCATGACTATGTAGGCGCCGAAGGCGATCACGATCCCGAGAACCACCGCCGTCACGCCCGCCCAAAAGCTAAGGCCCGCAGTGACCGCCAATGCTCCGATAAGGATCATCCCCGGATTGAGAAGGAAGTTGACCACAATCACAAAAAGGTCGTACCATTTGACGGTCTTGAGATCTTCCGGAATCGGCTCGATGCCGAATTGCTCTACGCCTCTCGGTTGATGATACTTGTGAGCTAATTTTTCTTCTACGATAATTGCTCGCTCATGCGCCGCCTCTGACATACACCCTCCTAATTTTCTCGTTCCCGTGCACACTTGCTTTCAAGCCTACTTT
>CALMWA010000242.1 GCA_937873125.1 uncultured Actinomycetes bacterium
CCCTCGACTACGCCATCGCGGAGGGGGTCAAGATCAGCAACAACAGCTACGGCTGCGCCGGGTGCTTCTCCTCTTCCCTGCGGGACGCCATACAGCGCGCGGACGCCGCCGGACACCTCTTCGTCGCCTCCGCAGGCAATGCAGGGGCCGACAACGACGCGACCGCACACTATCCCTCTGGCCACGATCTCCCCAACATCATATCCGTCGCCGCCACCGACTCCGAGGACGCCCTGGCAAGCTTCTCCAATTATGGAAACTCTTCAGTAGACCTCGCAGCTCCCGGTGTCGGCATCCTGAGCACGGTCCCCGACAACGGCTACACCAGTTACAGCGGTACGTCCATGGCGAGCCCGCACGTCGCCGGCGTCGCGGCGCTCGTGAAGAGCCGGTCACCCGAGCTGGATGGTGCCGGGGTAAAGGCGAGGATCCTCGGATCCGTAGACAAGAAAGCTAGTTTGACGGGCAAGACGGCCACCGGCGGACGCCTGAACGCCGCCTCCGCGCTCGGCGCCACTACGACGGTCACCGCGAAACCCGCTCCGGACACCATGGAGCCTATTATTAAGAGCGTGAGACCAGTCTCCGGCTCCAAAACCCGCGACCGGACTCCGGCGATCCGCGCGGTGATCCGCGACAACAAGACCAACCTCGTAAAGAGCAACATCCGACTCTACGTAGACGGCAGGAAGATCGGCGCGTTCGCCTACAACGCCAGCACGGACCGCCTTGCGTACACCAGCGGCAGGCTTTCCTACGCCAGGCATACGATCAAGCTCGTTGCGCGGGATGCGTCCGGCAATACCAGGACCGTCATCTCCAGGTTCATCGTGGCCAGGTAGACTCGCACACGCCCCAAGCATGGAAGTGATCGCAGGGCGCGCGGAGACAATCAGCAGGTCCAGCTCCTGCAAGGTTTCAACCGTGACGAGGTCCAGGGATACTACTTCTCGAAAGTCCTGTCTGCCGAGGAGATGAACAGTTGTCTCTCTGAGACGAACCGAAAACAGCTTTTCGGAGTCTAACCATAACTTCCGGCGTTATGGGTCTGAGGGTGTTGGTGGTTGGCAGTGTCCTCGCCACCGAATTTCCAGACGGATAGCTGTTGCGCGAGACCACGATTCCACCCCCAGGTTACGCTATCATGTCTGAGGCAGGCTCGTTGATCCGACTGGTCTGAGGGGGATCACATGGCCGATACGGTCGGCGCTTCGCTGTTTCAAAATCCCCGCTTTGTGAAGCTCTGGGTGGGCCAGGGAATCTCGTTCATTGGCGACGCTTTCTCGGCCGTAGCACTGGTGATCATGGTAGCCCAGATCACGGGTAGCGCGTCGGCTGTAGGAGGAATCCTGGTCGCTCGACTCCTGCCAACGCTGGCTAGTCCACTCGTGGGCGTCCTTGCGGACCGCCTGGACCGGCGCGTAATCTTGGTACTGAGCGATCTATCGCGAGCAGTTCTCGTCTTCGGGCTTGTGTTCGTCCGCGATATTGTCGTCCTCTATCTTATTGCCTTCCTTTTGGGTCTAGCTCGCACGTTCTTTAACCCCACGGTTCGCGCAGCATTCCCCAGCGTGGTCGGAGACGGCGACCTGACACGGGCCAACGCCCTCATTAGTGGCACCTTCAGCGTCTCCATGGCGATTGGGCCCGTCCTCGGTGGATTGGTCGTGGCGACTGTGGGTCTCAACGCGGCTTTCGTGTTCGACGCTATTACCTACCTCGTTTCCGCCGGGCTTCTCTCACGGATTGCGCTTCCCTCGCCCGAGAGGAGCGCGGAAACCAGCTTTGTCCGGGAGCTGCGATCCGGCCTGTCGTACCTCAAGGGCGCGCGTGTCCCGCTAACGATAGTCGTCGGAGCTTTTCTGACGATCTTGGCGACCAACGCCACGGTCCCGGCGGAGATTTTTCTTGCCAAGGACACCTTCGGCTCTGGGAACGCGGGCTACGGTCTTCTCGTGAGTCTCTGGGGGGGCGGGATGGTGCTGGGCTCCGCTCTGATGGCGGTAGCCGGCAACAGAGTCGGCCTCATGCCGCTGTATTTTCTAAGTATATTTGCTACCGCCCTGGCGCTTGCCGGAACAGGATTGGCTCCCTCTTTCGTCCTGGCTCTGAGCTTACTCACGGTTGCTGGAGCGGCCAACGGCATAGACAATGTTGCTACTGATACTATCCTGCAAGAGCAGGTTCCAGATGCCTTACTCGGCCGGGTGTTCTCGATACGGTTTCTAACCTACAGTGCGGGCGAAGCTCTCGCTTATCCGGCGGGAGGTTTGCTCGTGGATATTGTTGGACCGCGCTCCACGTATCTCCTCGCAGGAGCCGCAACAGCCGCGGCGGGCTTCCTCATCTTCCTCGTGATCGCTCTCGTTTCCCGGAAAACGCTCAAAATATGATTCTCCTGCTTCCATGTTCCTTCGTAACAAAGTAGCATTGAGTTCAATAACGATAAGGAAGGGGGTGTGACCATGACCGAGGGTGTCAGGGGCTGGTAACTCAGACTCAGTGAATATAGCTGCCGACACACAGGAAGACTAGAGCTAAGGAGGTGAGAAAAGTGACTGAGGGTGTCAGGGGCTGGTAGCTTCGAAGTTAGCATTGGTATCCGGAGAGCAGTACTGAAGGAGGTGAGAAGTATGACCGAGGGCGTCAGGGGATGGTAACTAGTGAGCACTAATTCGACTTTCTGTACAGAGCCTGTGTGATCTGCGAGAATAAAGCGCAGACGACATTAGGCTCTGTACAGATCGGATCGAAGAAACTGAGCGAATATCGTACCAAAGCTTTCGTGGGAGCCTTAATGGCTGTCGCCGTGACGCTTGGGTCCAGTTGGATCTACTGGTATGGTTTTGCTTACCAGATACACTTCGCGGCGGGGGCATTGGTCTTCGCAGTCCTAATCTTGACGGCGGACCTTCTTCCTTTGCGCGTTAGTAATAAGAGCACCGTAGGCGTATGGGACATAGGAGTGGTCCTAGCAGTTGCGGCGCTCGGGCCGGTTTGGGCTGCTCTAGCGACCGTGCCTTCCGCTCTTGCCGTGGGGAGAAGGGACTGGCTTCGAACCATATACGAGATCGGGCACAACGTAACCATCATTTTTATCGCTGGCACGGTATTCTCTTTTACGTCCGCGCCACTCCTCTCTGGGTCAGCGGCTCCCGCAACCCAGATTTTGTACGGTACCCTTGCGACCAGCGTGGTGTTGCTAGCGTCGAACAAGATGATCACCGCAACCCTATTCGGATTTAAGTACGATCAGGAGTTCAGCGAAACTTGGAAAGAGATCGGGCAACCGTACCTGCTCTCAGATGCCGTCAACGTGATGACAGCGGGCCTGGGAGCGCTAGCTCTGGTGGTGTACGGACCGTTGGCGGCAGTGGTGGTGGTTACGGGCTCCATAGGCAGCCAGGCGTTGGTTTACCGCTCACGCGAGCAGATGAAGCAGATCGG
>CALMWA010000243.1 GCA_937873125.1 uncultured Actinomycetes bacterium
CCCGCAGATCCCGATGCTGTTCATGGGCGAAGAGTGGGGATCAAAGAAGCCGTTCACGTTCTTCTGCGACTTTGAGCCGGACCTGGCGAAGCTCGTCACCGAGGGCCGCCGCGAGGAGTTCGCCAAGTTCCCCGAGTTCTCTGACCCGGCGACCCGCGACCGCATCCCCGACCCGAGCGACGAGGAGACTTTCGCGATGGCGAAGCTGGAGTGGGACGAGCGTGACGTGCCGGAGCACCGCGAGTGGCTGGAACTATACCGGCAGCTCCTCGCGTTACGACATGAGCAAATCGTCCCGCGCCTGAAGGGTATCTCGGGCGGCAATTCAGTGTACAGGCTCGTCGGGGATCGGGGCCTGCGGGTTCAGTGGACGCTCGGGGATGGCTCGCTGCTCACCTTGCTCGCGAACCTGGGGCCGGAGGCCCTGGGCGGGTTCGAGCAGGGGATGGGGGAGTTACTGTACGCCACGCAGGATGTTGCGGGGAATGAACGGGAGCTTCCGGCGTGCTCGGCGGCCTGGTATCTCCGGGAACCGGGGGAGAGCGGTTGAGGGTTCCCCGCGCCACCTACCGGCTCCAGTTCAACAAGAACTTCACCTTCGCCGACGCTGCGGAACTGGTGCCGTATCTGGCGGAGCTTGGGGTGAGCGACCTGTACGCCTCGCCGTACATGAAGGCCCGTCCCGGCAGCACGCACGGCTACGACGTCATAGACCACAATTCCCTCAATCCGGAGATCGGCTCCGAGGAAGACTACGAGCGGCTCATCGAGACCCTGCGCGATCACAGGATGGGCCAGCTACTCGACATCGTTCCGAACCACATGGGCGTCGGCTCGGACAATCCCTGGTGGATGGACGTGCTGGAGCACGGCCCGTCCTCGCCCCGCGCCCGCTACTTCGACATCGACTGGTACCCGACCAACCGCCCCGGCCTGCACGGCAAGGTCCTCCTGCCGGTACTCGGAAATCACTACCGCACCGTCCTCGAAGGCGGCGAACTGGCACTCTCCTTCGACGCGGGCGAGGGTTCCTTCTCGGTGGGATATTACGAACACCGCTGCCCGCTGGACCCGAAGAGCTATCCGGCCGTGCTGGAGGATCTGGAGGGACTGCCGGAGGATGAACACGCGCTGGAATTGGAGAGCCTCGTCACCGCCTTCGGGAACTTGCCGGGCCAGGACGTCACGGACGAAGAGGCCATCGCCGAGCGGGTGCGGGACGCCGCCATCAACCAGGTACGGCTGGCGAGGTTGTGTGCGGAGTCGGCGGTGATAAGCCGCGCCATCGAGGAGCGGGTCCGCCTGCTCAACGGTGATGCGGCGGACCCGGAGAGCTTCGAGGGGTTGCATGGGCTTCTTGAGGACCAGGCGTACCGGCTGGTGTTCTGGCGGGTGGCGAGCGATGAGATCAACTACCGCAGGTTCTTCGCCATCAACGACCTCGCCGGTGTGCGGGTCGAGGACGAGGAGGTCTTCGACGCGACGCACCAATTCATTCTTAGGCTGGTCGCGGACGGCAAGGTGCAGGGCCTCCGCATAGATCACCCCGACGGTCTCTACGACCCGGCCGGCTACTTCCGGCGTCTGCAGCGGGCGGCGGGAGCGGCGCTCGGCTCCGACGAGGAAGAGCCGCTGTACGTCCTGGTAGAGAAGATACTGGCCCACCACGAGCACCTCCCCGAAGACTGGCCCGTCGCCGGGACCACCGGCTATGAGTTCACCAACCTGGTCAACGGCCTCTTCGTGGACGCGGCAGGGGAGGCCGGGATGGACCGGGCGTACCGCCGTTTTATCGGGCGGCGGGTGGACTTCGAGGAGCTGCTGTACGACTGCAAGACGCTGATCATGAAGGAGGCCCTGGCGAGCGAACTGAACGTACTCTCGCGCCGCCTGCTCGCCATCTCCGGCGGCTTCGCCGGACGGCGTTCCCACGACTTCACCATAAACGCCCTGCGGGACGCCCTCGCCGAAGTCGTCGCCGAGTTCCCCGTTTACCGGACCTACGCTTCCGAAGGGGGGCTCTCGGAGCAGGACGAGCGCTATGTCGAGTGGGCCATAGCCCGCGCCCGCAAGCGTTCGACCGCCGCCGACACGACCGTCTTCGACTTCATCCGCGACGTGCTGCACCTGAACGTTGACGGCCCGGAGGAGTACCGGGCATCGGTGCTCGCGTTCGTGATGAAGTTCCAGCAGTACACGGGGCCGGTGATGGCGAAGGGCATGGAGGATACCGCCCTCTACGTCTACAACCGACTCCCGTCCCTGAACGAGGTCGGTGGAGAGCCCGAGCGCTTCAGCGTCTCGCCCGCGGCCTTCCACCACCTCAACGCCGAACGCGCCAAGCACTGGCCGCACGCCATGCTCGCATCCTCCACCCACGACACCAAACGCGGCGAGGATGTGCGCGCCCGCATAAACGTACTCTCAGAGATGCCTGCGGAGTGGCGCGCGGCGCTCGTACGCTGGGGCCGCCTCAACCGCTCCCGACGCCGCGAAGTAGACGGAGACCTCGCGCCCAGCCGCAACGACGAGTACCTGCTCTACAGCACCTTCCTCGGCGCCTGGCCTCTGCAAGACCCGGACGAGGAAGGGCTCGTGGACTTTATGGAGCGCATAAAGGCGTACATGGAGAAGGCCATAAGGGAGGCGCAGGTCCACACGAGTTGGACGAAGGTGAACGAGGAGTACGAGGAGGCCGTTGCCGGTTTCGTCGCAGCGATCCTCTCACCGGATAACAACCTCTTCCTCGACGACTTCCTGCCGTTCCAGCGGAAGATAGCCCGAGTGGGCGCCCTGAACGCTCTCTCACAGACACTCCTCAAGCTCACGGTTCCCGGCGTCCCGGACATCTACCAGGGTAACGACCTGTGGGACCTGAGCCTCGTTGACCCGGACAACCGCCGTCCGGTGGACTACGGCCTGCGACGGAAGCTGCTCGGCGATCTCAAGTCCATGGACCCGGCGGAGACAAGTTCGCTTCTCGACGGCAATATCTGGAAGGACGGACGCTGCAAGCTCTACCTGACCTGGAAAGCGCTTGAGTTGCGGCGGGCGTTGCCGGAGCTTTTCGAGAGCGGCGGGTACGTCCCGCTGGAGACAGCGGGTGAGAAGGCGGATCACCTCGTCGCCTTCGCGCGGCGGTACGAGGACGAGGCGGTAATCGTCGTTGCACCGCGCCTGAACTCGGGGTTGACGGACGAAGACGGTTCCCTGATCCCCGCGTCCGAGACGTGGGCCGATACTCGTGTCGAACTGCCGGAAGACCTCGCCGGGGTGCGCCTTTGCAACCTGCTGACCGGCGAAAAGCTCGAAGCCGGGGCTACTCTGACCGCCGCCGAACTTCTCCGCGGCTTCCCGGCCGCGCTGCTGACCACCAAGGGCTAGTGTCCGACAACTTCCGTTGGTGGGAACGCGGGACTATCTACCAGGTCTACCCACGTTCGTTCCAGGACTCGGACGGCGACGGTGTTGGAGACTTGCCGGGCATCACGCGCCGGCTGGAATACCTGCGATGGCTCGGGATGGACGCCGTCTGGATCTCCCCGATCTACCCCTCCCCGATGGCCGACTTCGGCTACGATATCTCCGACTATACAGACGTGCATCCGATGTTCGGCACCCTGAAAGACTTCGACGTCCTCGTCGCCGAAGCGCATCGGCTGGACCTCAAGGTGATCCTGGACTACGTACCCAACCATACCTCCGACCAGCATCCCTGGTTCGTCGAGTCGCGGTCCTCCCGCGACAAACCCAAACACGACTGGTACATCTGGCGCGCTCCGGTGCCGGACGGAGGCCCGCCGAATAACTGGGTTGCCAGCTTCGCCAGCGCTTTGTTTTCGGCGCGCTCCGTGCTACCGTCGCAGGGTCGAATAAACCGGGATCAAAGAAAGAGCCGTTAGATATGAACATCCGACTTCTCGCGCTGGCTCTTGGGACCTTCGCCATCGGGACGGGCAGCTTTGTCTTCGCGGGGTTGCTGGAAGGGGTGGCGGCGGACCTGTCAGTCTCGGTTGGGATGGCCGGGCATCTGGTGACGGTCTTCGCGGTTACTTATGCGGTTAGCTCTCCGGTTCTCGTTACGCTGGCGGGTGCTGTGGCGCCGCGACGGATCCTTTTCGTGGCGATGTCGGTGTTCGCGCTCGCGAACGCCGTGGCAGTGGTCGCGCCGACCTTCGAGCTGTTGCTCTTGTGTCGGGCCGTTGCCGCGTGCGGGGCGGCGGCGTTCACGCCGACGGCGCTGGCGGTAGCTTCCAGCCTGGCGCCGCCGGAGGAGCGGGGGCGGGCGCTCTCGTTTATCACCGGAGGGCTGACGGTAGCGTTCGTGATCGGAATTCCTCTGGGCTCTCTTATCGGTACTTACTCCAGCTGGCGGATGACCTTTGTGATGGTGGCTATCCTGGGAGCGGTCGCCGCGGTGGGCATCCGGACGCTCCCGAGGGTCGAGAGCCCGCCGATCGTGAGTCTTCGGGAGCGGGTGGATACTCTCAGACAACCCGTCGTGCTGGCGGCTTTGAGCCTCACCGCGCTCGGGCTGATGGGCGCGTTCGTCGTGTTCACGTACATAAGCCCCTTGCTGGCGGAGATTACGGGCTTCGGCGGAACGGGCGTTAGCGGTCTGCTCTTCTTATTCGGGGTCTCGGCGATCTTCGGCAATATGCTCGGGGGCTATGGCGCGGACAACATTGGCTACGCCCGGCTCGCCATGAGCGTACTGGTCCTGCTTTGCGTCTCTCTGATGGCGTTCTCGTTCCTGGTCGCGTCCTCCGGCTCGGCGCTGGCGATACCGGGTACGTTCGCGGCGCTCGCGGCGTGGGGGGTGGCCGGGTTCGCGTTCAACCCGCTCCAGCAGTACCGGGTCTCGCAGCTCGCGCCCCGCGTCCGGAATGTTGCCCTCTCGCTGAACGCCTCCGCGATCTACCTGGGTCAGGGCGTCGGCGCGGGCCTCGGCGCCCTCGCCCTCGACTACGGTTCGCTGGGCACTCTGGGTTGGGTCGGCGCGCTCTGCGTCGCGCTGGCGCTCGCGCTGCTCCTCGGCACCGGGTTCGAGAAACCGGAGGCCGCTCCCGAAGGCTAGGCGGGGCTCTCCCGATGTTAGACTTGCGCTCGCGTCTATGCGCGCTCGCCATACTTCCAGCGAAAGGCTCTGCCAGGTGTCGGAGACGGAACACTCACTCGGCAAAAAGAATACCGGTCGGCTACGCGAAGCCGCCGGAGCGGTCCCGCCCACGAGCCTCGTGCTGCTCGCCATCTTATCGGTTCAGATCGGGGCGGCCATCGCCAAGAGTCTCTTCGCGGATCTCGGCCCCGGCGGCACGGTGTTTCTGAGGATCTCGTTCGCCGCCCTGGTGTTGACCATGCTCTGGCGTCCCCGCATCCGCGGATACGCCCGCCGCGAGTACCTGACCGCCCTGATCTTCGGTATCACCCTGGCGGCGATGAACTACTCGCTCTACCTTGCCATAGACCGCATCCCCCTCGGCGTCGCCGTAACCCTGGAGTTCGTTGGACCTCTGGGCGTCGCGGTCGCCGGCTCCCGGCGACTGCTGGACCTCCTCTGGATCGTGCTCGCGGCGGCCGGGATACTGCTGCTCGCGCCCCTCGGAGTCTTTGGTACGTCGGATCTCGACCCGGTAGGTGTGGCGTTCGCGTTGCTCGCCGGAGTCTTCTGGGCCTCGTACATAATCTTCAGCGCCCGGACGGGGAGCGCGTTTCCGGGCGGGACGGGGCTCGTGATCGCGCTGTGTATAGGAACCGTAGTTCTGTTGCCTGTCGGCGTCGCGGACGGCGGCTACGCCTTGCTGGACCCGAAGCTGCTCCTCCTCGGCTTCGGCGTCGCCATGCTCTCGTCCGCCATCCCATTCTCGCTGGAGATGGAAGCCCTCCGCAAAGTCCCAACCCGCGTCTTCGG
>CALMWA010000244.1 GCA_937873125.1 uncultured Actinomycetes bacterium
ACTCGACGATCTGGGGCTGTAGGGGAACGGGCGGGGAGCCGTCTGCGTCTCCTCAGCCGAGCAGGGACGAGACCTCGGGGTGCAACGCCCTCCTGAGCGCCGCGTCCCGGTCGGTTATGAATCTCACGGAGCTTGAGGCGGTCGCCACGAATATGTCGGAGCCGTGGAAGAGCCCCGGATAGATGTGCAACTCGGTAGGCACGCCCGCCTCGATCAGCCTCCGGGCGTACTCGATGTCCTCATCGAGGAACACGTCGAGCGTTCCGACGGCTATGTAGGTCGGGGGGAGTCCGGAGAGGTCGGTGGCTCTTGTGGCGGCGGCGTAGGGCGAGACATTCTCTCCTCCTGCTTGCTCCCCTACGTAGGCCCGCCAGCCGTTCTCGTTGTACTTGCGGCTCCAGATGCGGGAGGCGGCACTCGCGTGGCTGGAGGGGGTATCGTTGCGGTCGTCGATCATGGGATAGATGGGCGCCTGGAAGGCGACGGAGACCTCGCCCCGGTCGCGGGCGAGCAGGGCGAGTCCGGCGGTGAGGCCGCCGCCGGCGCTGGGGCCGGTTATGGCGATCCGAGCTGGGTCTATGCCGAGATCCAGGGCGTTTCCCGCCATCCATTTGAGGGCAGCGTAGCAGTCCTCTAAAGGAGCCGGGAAGGGGTGCTCGGGGGCGAGGCGGTATTCTACGGAGACCACGACGCACTCGACGGTTTCGGCGACGTGCTGGCATACGAGGTCATCCTCTTCGATGCCCCCGATCACGTACCCGCCACCGTGGATCCAGAGTACTCCAGGAAGTGTGCCGGAGCTCTCTTTGGGACGGTACACGCGGACCGGCACGTCTGGTTCCCCTTCGGGACCGGGGATCTTGCGGTCCTCCTTCGTGACGTTATCGGAGTCGGGGATGTCTGCGGTGAGCTCCTCGAGCATCTGGGCGAAGAACTCGCGGGTTGCGGGCAGGTCGTCCCAGTTGATGAGGCCTTCAGGCGGTACCGTCTCGTACGCGGCGACAAGCTCGGCGTCCATCCTGTGCGTAAGATCCATATGCCTCTCCTTCCTCTCGCGAACCGTCACCGAAAGCCTCTCCCGCTTACAGGCGATCCACTCTTTCCCCTACGACCCCGCCTCCTCCTCGGCGGTTATGAAAGCATGCCACATCCGTTAGCCAGCGGCCACTTCGGGACAGGCGCTCCAGAGACCCGCGCCGCGTTCTTCGGATGCCTCTCGCATCCTCTCGTACTCTCGGCGGTGTTCGTGGGAGAAGTCGGTGGTGCGGGCAAGACCTAGCTCCAGGAGGTCCTCGTTGAAGGAGTGCTCGTAGCGGCCATCTTTATTCGTATCGAGGTAGACGTAGGCGAGGGTGCGGACGTAAGCGTCCTCGGAGTCTCCGATGCGAGGGATCTCCAGGCGCAAGAGGCGTCCTTCGCTCAAGATGCGGTCTTCGGCATCGGTCTGGTGCTCGTAGAGGACCTGCCTTGTGTAGTCTAACGCTTGGGGTCCGTAGCACCCGATGGGCTGCTCAGGATCGACTGTCTCCGGCGTGTCCACGCCGATGAGGCGCACGGGCGTGGTGCGGCCCTGGGTCTCGACCTCGAGGGTGTCGCCGTCGGTTACTTTGGTCACCTCGCCGTAGAGTTGGTCGTCTCCGCCGAGTCGGTAGATCAGGCCGTCGAAGCCAAACCTACTCACTGGGTAGAAGAGCAGGGCGAAGACAAGCCCCTGTGCGACAAAGACCCGCTCGGAGTTGCCACCGGAAACCACTCAGTACTCGTCGCGGCCGAGTAAGACGGCTATGGCCCTGGAGGGCCAGAAGAGTTGGACGCCCCCGAGGGTCATCATGTCCGCCAGGAGGTGCGAGCCGTAGCCGACGAAGACGGCTATCGCCGGAGCGGGCCAATCTACTACCCACCTAAACGCCCAGTTGTTCATAGCCTTCCGATGCGCGGCACGGCTCTATTAGCCATTACCTTCTCCGCATTGCAGTACGGTTGCAGTAAACCGACTCGGGGCGCATCTGAGTCGCTCATAGTTCGCTCGTGTTTTACCTGCAAAACGCAGACTTTTAGAGTGGAGCCGAGGGGGATCGAACCCCTGACCTCCGCCGTGCAAGGGCGGCGCTCTCCCAGCTGAGCTACGGCCCCGGAGGGGGTCCCGTTTGGGACAGCGTGAGTTTACGCGCCGGGGAGGCGTTCTTCAATGCACGGCGCCAACCGGAGAGGGTACAATGATCTTCTCAAACAATCTTTACCGAGAGGTGGGATACATGGCTCTCTACGAATACAAGTGCGCCGACTGTGAGGACCGCTTCGACCTGATGCGCTCGATGAGCGCCGCCGACGATCCGGCGGAGTGTCCGGAGTGCGGCTCGGTCGAGTCCCGGCGTTTGATCTCCAACTTCGCGTCCATCACCCCCGGCGCTTCCACCCTCAATACCAATCCCATGATGGACGCCCGCATCGCCAGCGGCAACGCCGCCGGCGGCTGCTGCGGCGGAGGTTGCGGCTGCGGCTGAGAAGTTCTCCGAGGAGGCCGGAGAGATACCGGCCCTCGTCCTCAAGGGCATAGAGGAGTTCAACCGGGGTGAGTTCTTCGAGTGCCACGAGTACCTCGAAGAGGCCTGGATGCAAGAGTCCCGCCGCGTCCGGTTTCTCTACCAGGGAATCCTGCAAGTCGGAGTCGGCTTCTACCATCTCAAGAACGGCAACTGGCGTGGCGCCACGGGCCTGCTCCGCAACGGCGCCAGCCGCCTCAAGGAATTCGAGCCCGACGCCCTGGGCATAGACGTAGCGAAGCTCGTCCGTGAGAGCGAACTGTGTCTCGCAGAGCTTGAGAAACTCGGACGCGAGCGGATCAAAGAGTTCGACCGGACGACCATTCCGAAGGTCGAGCGGATCGGTGGGTAATGGTGGGCCTGCCTGGACTCGAACCAGGGACCTCTCCCTCACACTTCGCCTCGTGCCGTCGCTCTGCACCGTACGCACTTCCCGGCTACAATTAAGCTTAGAGGAGCGCAGAGGAAGATGACGTAAGGTCGATCTCCCTCGTATGGCAGCGTTGAGCCTCCTCTAATGGCATGGATGTGGCTTGAAGATGCTCCGCACAGTGTATCTGAGCACGTCGATCCGATTAGGGGTTTTATGGGATCGTACCGCAGACATCGGGATCCGAACGCCGCGGAGTCATTTGGCTGAGCGCGGAGGTCCCGCCGCCCAAGCGGGTATCCATTACCAGAACTCGGTTTCTGCCTTGTACGTGGGGAGGATGTGCGACGCTGCTCCACGCCCGGATCGAGGGCGCGCCGTCGAGGTGCGCGTCGAGGCGCCGACGGAAGTCGACGATACGGTCGTAAGGTTCGCGGATGAGCATCGTACGTACATACAGGTCAAGTTGGACGTGCGCCAGGGCGATAGGGCGTGGCGCAAACTGTGGAAAGACTTCGACGCTCAATTTCGACGGGAAGTCTTTGAGCGAGGCCAGGACAGGCTGCTGCTGTGCGTCGGGACGTTCCGGCCAGAGCACCAAGAGCTACGACAACTTTGTCGACGAGCCGCCACCAGCGAGGATTGCGAGGAATTGTGGGACAGACTAACCTCCCCCGAGCAAGCCCTGGTGCGAGAGATCGACTCCATCAGGTCAGGGTCGGTAGGTGAGACCGACGACGCTCTCGAGTTTCTCAGCCACGTCGACGTAGAGATCTGGACACCGCAACACATCGAAGACGCGCTGTTGCCCACTTGGATGCCGGACAGCAACGCGCCACCGACGGTGGTATTCGGTCTCTTGCGGGACCAAGTTGCCAGCGAGGCTGGCCGCCGGGGACGCTTCACGTCGAGTTTGGTGAGACAACTTTTGGAAGAATCCGGAATTAGCCTTACCGTACCACCGGACGCGGATAGCCTTCGCGCGTCCGTCACGATGTGCAGTGCTGTCCTCCGCCAACACAAGTCGAACCTCGGCAACACCGGGCCGCACATCCGTCGAGGCGTCGTGGAGGAGATCGTCGCTTGGGCACGTGAGACCTCGGACGAGAAGAACGCGGCCGTGCTGCTGGACAGCGCCGGGATGGGAAAGACGGTCGTCATGCGTGACGCTCTGGACGCCCTGGAGGTCGCCGGCTTCACCGTTCTCGCGATCAAGGCCGACCAGCAGCTCTCGGGAGTCGCTACCCAAGAGGATTTTCGGGAAGCACTCGGCCTACCTGATAGCGTCGAGGCGGTAGTCGGCCGCCTCGCGGCTCTTGGTCCGGTCGCCGTGCTCGTGGATCAGGTGGACGCCTTGTCGCTCTCGCTGGCGCGCGATCAGAAGGCTCTCAACGCTGTGCTCGGCACAGTAGCCAAGCTACGCCTCATCCCGAACGTCCGCGTCCTGTTCTCGTGCCGGTCCTTCGACCTGAACAACGACCCGAGGCTCAAGCGCGTCGAGGTGGCTCGGCGATTCGCTCTGCCACAGCTCGCCGAAGAGGAGGTTGCGGGCGTTCTTCGTGCGAAAGACATCGACTTCGTCACGCTCTCCCCCGCCACACGGGAGCTGCTGCGGGTCCCGCTGCACCTCGACCTCTTCCTGCGGATCTTGGAAGAGCGGAGCACCTCGAGCGCGGGGCGAGGCACCGACGGTGTCAGTACCCTGCAAGATCTGTACGCTCTCTTGTGGCGGGAGGTGATACTCGCTCCCGACCCCGAGGGCCCACCTGCGCACCAACGCGAGCAGGTCCTGCGACTGATGACCGACTACATGGACCGCGAACGGCGCACTTCAGCGCCGCAGTCGATCTTCTCCCGACTCGATACCCGATACCTCGATGGGGCCACGCGATGGCTGGCCAGCGCCGGCATACTCGTGCGAAGCGGTGCAGGTTGGAGTTTCCTGCACCAGACGTTCTTCGACTACTGCTACGCGAGACAGTTCGTCGATAGCGGCGAAAGCCTGTCCGAGGTTATCCTGGCAGGTGACCAGGGTCTCTTTGCCCGCCCCCAACTCGTCCAGGTGCTCGCATACCTGCGCGGCAGCGGGTCTCCCGAGTTCCTGCGCGAGTTAAACCTCCTCTTCCGCGCAGAGGGCTTACGCTTTCACCTCAAGGAACTGCTCTTTGGGTGGTTCGGGACGCTGGCAGATCCGACGGACGCCGAGTGGCTCCTCGCCCGCAGGCTGATCGCCGATCCCGCCACTCGGCCCAGGTTCCTGAAAGCGATGGGTGCGAATCCGGGATGGTTCGCGTGCCTGAGGGGGCGACCCATCGAGGACCTGCTCGCGCAGGACGACGAAGTGCTGGACGCCGAGGTTGTTCCGTACCTCGCCTCGATGGTGGATATCGAGCAAGAAGGGGTCGTCGGCCTGTTGCGGCCCTTCCTCGGACGGAGCGACCGTTGGAACGCGCGTGTGTTGTGGGTTCTGGGGCGCATCCGCGACTGGCACACCTTGGCGGCGTTCGAACTCTTCGAACAGCTGCTGCGCGAGATGCCGGCATCCGAGATAGAGGCTACGCACGAACTCGACGAGGTGGTGAAGGCTTTTCCCCGGGAAGGATGCCGTCTGATCCGGCTCGTGCTGGATCGATCCCTGGACGCTTACCTGAAGAGCGGCGGGTGGCGCCAGTACCGCGGCCTGTTGAAGGACATGCCGCTACACGACTACACTCTCCAGGAGGCCT
>CALMWA010000245.1 GCA_937873125.1 uncultured Actinomycetes bacterium
TCACGGGATCGCACGGCCAGGCGCGCCCGGGCCGCCGGGGCGACCGTGATCGCGCTGGATCGGCGCGGGAAGGGACAGGCGCTCACGCTTGCGGAGCGCGAGCTACCGCCCGGGCCGATCCTCCTGTGCGACGCCGATCTGGTTGGTGATCTGCGCCCGCTGCTCGAGCCCGGGGTCGACCTTGCGATCGCCGCGTTCCTCCGGCGCAGCGGCGGAGGTTTCGGGATCGCGCGGCGCGCGGCGCGAGCCCTGATCAGGGCTCGCACGGGAATCGAGATGGCCGAGCCCCTGTCGGGACAGCGGGCGCTCTCGGCCCGTGCCCGTGAGCTCGTCTTCCCCCTCGCCGCCGGCTTCGGTGCCGAGACGCGGATGACGATCGACGCAGCTCGCGCCGGGCTCGTGATCCGGGAGGTCGGGCTCGACCTCTCCCACCGCGAGACGGGCCGCGACCTCCGGGGGTTCTGCCATCGGGGCAGGCAGCTCACCGACCTCCTGCTCGCCTGCGGCCCGCAGGGGGTGAGCTTCCGCGGGCTCCGCGTCCCGCTCGCCGGCCTACTCGTGGGGCTCGCCCAGCCGGCCGTCGCGCCCGTCGCCCTGCTCGGGCTCGCCGACGACCTCTGGAGCGGCCCCGAGCGCGGAATCCGCGCGCACCTGTCGCGTGGTCGCACGACCGGCGTCGCCAAGCTCGTGGGCATTCCCCTCTACGCGCTCCTGCGAACACGCTCGGGCTCGGCCGCCGTTCTCGTCGGGCTGTGCGCCAACGCGCTGAATCAGCTCGACACCAGACCCGGGCGAGCGCTCAAAGCGTTCGCGCTCGGGGCGCTCGCGCTCGGAGGCGTCCCGCGGGGTGCCGGGGCGGTGGCCATCCTGCTCGCTCCCTACGATCTCCGGGAGATGGCGATGCTGGGGGATGCGGGGTCGAACGCGCTCGGAGCCGTGCTAGGTTTTCGTTCCGTGCGGCGGTTCAGCGGACCCCGGCGGCTCTGCGCCATCACGGCGCTCACCGCCCTGACCGTGCTCGGCGAGCGGCGGTCGCTCGGCTCCCTGATCGAGTCGACCCCCGGCCTCGGGGCGCTCGACCGGCTCGGGAGGCTGCGCTGACCGAGCCGGCGACCAGGTACGTGTTCGTCACGGGCGGCGTCGTGTCCGCGCTCGGCAAGGGGATCGTGGCGGCCTCGCTCGGACGCCTCCTGAAAGCGAGGGGCCTGCGGGTGCAGGCACAGAAGTTCGATCCCTACCTCAACGTCGACCCCGGCACCATGAGCCCTTTCCAGCACGGCGAGGTGTTCGTCACCGAGGACGGTGCCGAAACCGACCTCGATCTCGGCCACTACGAGCGATTCATCGACGAGAACCTGTCCCGCAACGCGAGCCACAGCGCGGGCTCGATCTGGGACACGGTCCTGCGCAAGGAGCGCAAGGGCGAGTACCTCGGAGCAACGGTGCAGGTGATCCCGCACATCACGAACGAGATCAAGGCGCGCATCAGGCGGGGGGCCAGGGCGACCCCGACGGACGTCGTCATCTCCGAGATCGGAGGCACCGTCGGCGACATCGAGTCCCTGCCGTTCCTCGAGGCGATCCGCCAGTTCCGAAACGACGTGGGCCGGAGCAACGTCCTGTACATGCACGTCTCCTACGTGCCGTACATAGAGGCGGCGGGGGAGCTAAAGACCAAGCCGACCCAGCACTCGGCGCAGCGTCTGCGCGAGATCGGCATCACGCCGGATGTCCTGATCTGCCGGGCTGATCGTCCGATAGGCGAGGATATACGCAAGAAGATATCGCTCTTCGCCGACACGGAGCTGGACTCGGTGATCGCCGCTGAGGACGCCCCGACGCTCTACGACATACCGCTCAGCCTGCACGACGAGGGACTGGACGACCTGATCCTCCAGAAGCTCGGCATGCCTTCGCCGCCCGCGGATCTCACCGAGTGGCGGAGGATGGTCTCCCGAATGCACGATGCCGAGGAGACCGTCAGGATCGCAATCATCGGCAAGTACATCAAGCTCCAGGACGCCTATCTATCCATCGTGGAGGCATTGGGACACGCCGGAGGGGCGCACGGACTCAGGGTCGAGCTCGACTGGGTGGACTCCGAAACGCTTCCGGACCGGGAGGCGACCAGACAACGGCTCGGTGAGGTTGACGGCGTACTCGTGCTGCCGGGATTCGGCCACCGGGGCACGGAGGGTAAGATCGAAGCCGCCCGTTACGCGCGCGAGAACGGCGTTCCTTACCTGGGTCTCTGCCTGGGGATGCAGATAGAGGTCATAGAGTTTGCCCGCAACGTTGCGGGGCTCGAAAACGCAAACTCGACTGAGTTCGATCAGGAGACGCCGCATCCGGTCATAGATATCATGGCGGATCAGGTCGGCGTGGATAAGGGCGGCACGATGCGGCTGGGTAAGTATCCGTGCAGCATCGTACCCGGTACCCTCGCCGCCGAGGTCTACGACACCGACCTCGTCACCGAGCGCCATCGGCACCGCTACGAGGTCAACAACGGTTACCGGCCCGCCCTGACCGAGGCCGGAATGGTCTTCTCCGGCACCTCGCCCGATGGACGGCTCGTCGAGATCGCCGAACTCAGGGACCACCCGTTCTACATCGGGAGCCAGTTTCACCCCGAGTTCAAGAGCCGGCCGTTGCGTCCGCATCCGCTCTTCAAGGGCTTCGTCGGAGCCTGCGGCAACGGCCTCAAAAAAACCGCTGATCTAGAGCCGGCCGGCACCGAGGAGCGGGCGACCCACTGAGCGGCGCCGCGACGGTATCGGCCGGGATAAGGGCCACCCGGAAGGCCGTTATCCTCCCGACGGACCAGCCCGCCGGCACGCTGGCGACTCGTGTGGCGGGAACGTCCGGGCTGGAGGCTACCTTCTGGTGGCGTTCTCCCGGCGACGTGCCCGCCCGCATGGATCTCCCCGGCGGCATCGCTCTCAAGCTCGATCGTTTCGAGGATCGGGAGAACGCAACCCGTAGCCTGAGCGCCGAAATAACCGGACTTACCCGCGTCCACATCGGCGCGGCACTCGAAGACGCCCTGCGAAGCATCACCGCATACGCCGCGTTGACCGAGGCGATTCTCGAAGTGCGCGCGATACACGGCCCGCCGCCGCGCGTCGTGCCGGAGGAGTTACTCGGGTCTCTGGCGCGCGACTTGTACGACGCGGGCTTTACGGTAAGGTTCGCCCCCTCGCTGACGCCCGGTATTGGCGTGCCGCTCGGTATGCAGGGCGCCGAGAAGGAGCTGAGGGAGTTCGTGGACGCGCATCCCGAATTGGAGCTGGCCTGAAGCCCGGCCCCGTCCTGCGGCGCGCGCGGGTGATAGACGTGCAGTTAGACCGCCGCACCGTCCGGGTCAAGCTGCTGGACGGACCACTCGCTGGAGAGATCCACCAGGCTATCTTCTACACTACGTTGGGATTCACCCCCGAATCCGAAGACATCGTTCTAGCCAACACCGTTGGAATAGAGATGGGCCTCGGTACAGGCGGGCTCGCCGTGGTCCTGCCTTCGGCTGGCGGCGAGGCGCCCATCAACGCAGGCCACTTCGTGAAGCTGCCGTACACGCCGCTGCAGTTTTCGGTCTCGTCCGCTCCACAGGCCGTGAGCCTGGAGGGAGTGCCGGTCGTAGTGCTGCCGCTGCACTCGCATCTCGCGCCCGCGTGCTGTGCGGCGGCCGATATGCGTCCTGGAGCGCGCGTGGCTTTCGTGTGGCAGGAGGGCGGGGCGCTCCCGGTGGCGTTCTCCCGTAGCGCCGGGATCTTGCGTGAGAAAGGCTTGCTCCACGCCTTAGTCTCGTGCGGGAACTGTTTCGGCGGCGAACTCGAATCCCCAAACGTGTACTCGGGCCTACTGGCCGCCGCGGCAGTCGCGGATCTCGTCGTCGTGGGGATCGGACCGGGCCTTATCGGCACCGGCGCGCCTTTCGGCCATGGCGGAATGTCCGCCGCCGTGGCCCTGAACGCCGCTATCTCGCTCGGCGCCGAGCCGGTGCTCGCGCCCAGGATCTCTAATGCCGACGCACGTGCGCGGCACCGCGGCGTTTCGCATCACACCATCTCCGTTCTCCAGGCCACGCTCGCGAGGTGCCGGGTGGCTCTTCCGGCGGGCATCGACGTCCCGGAGACGATGCTCACCGGCCGGCACGATTTCGTCGCGGCGGCGTATACCGCCGCTGGATTAGAGGAGCGCTTCGGAGTAACCTTCGAGAGTATGGGACGAAGCTACAGAGACGATGCGGGATTCTTCGACGCCGCGGTGGCGGCCGTCGGGCTCGCTCTTGGGAAGGGCGCGGAATGAGGATCGGGGTGGTAAAGGAGCTTACGCCTGGGGAGAGCCGGGTCGCGCTCGCGCCACACGCCGTCAACGAGTTGACGCGGGCCGGTCACCGGGTCGTGGTCGAAGCCGGCGCCGGCGAGGCGTCGAGCATCTCGGACGCGGATTACGAACAGGCCGGGGCGCGGCTCACGGGCGATCTGTCCAGCGTGTATACCGACTCGGAGTTGGTGGCGAAGGTGTACGGGCCGACGGTGGAGGAGCATCAGTATCTGAGGGAGGGTTTGATCCTGGTCTCCTTCCTCTCGCTGCCCGTGAACCCGAAGCTGACGCAGGCGCTTCTGGACTCCCGGTGCGTGGGCTTCGCGATGGAGAGCATCCGGGATGGGCGGGGCCGCTTCCCGATACTGACATCGATGAGCGAGATCGCCGGCCGGCTCGTCCCGCAGATCGGCGCTCATTACCTCCAACGTCCCTCCGGCGGACGCGGCATCCTACTCGGCGGCGCCGTGGGCGTAAAGCCGGGCCACGTAGTCATTCTCGGTTGCGGCATAGTGGGTTCCGGCGCGGCGCGCATGGCGAGCGGTCTCGGGGCGCACATAACCATCATAGACCGCGACCTCGACCGCCTGCGGCTGATCGAGAACTCCCGCCTGAGAAATGTCACGACCCTGGCTGCGAGCGCCATGAGCATCGAGGACGCCGTCGTGCGCGCGGACCTCCTCATAGGCGCGGTCTTCGTCGCCGGTTCGCGCACCCCGGCGCTGGTCGACCGGGCTACGGTCGCCGAGATGAAGCCGGGCAGTGTGATAGTTGATGTCGACGTGGATTACGGGGGCTGCGTCGAGCCCTCCCGGCCCACGACGCTGGACGATCCGATCTTCGTCGAGTCCGGCGTTACCCACTACTGCGTAAAGAACGTCCCCGCCGCCGTCCCCGTAACGGCTACGCGCGCGCTCTCGAACGCGCTCCTGCCCACCATTCGGCACCTCGCGGGTGTCGGCCTCATCGACGCCCTGAACTCCGAGGTTGGTCTCCGGCGCGGCGTCGCCGTCGCCGAAGGGCGCATCGTGGACGCCGCGCTGGCGCGCACCGTCGGCTCCGAACACCATCAGATCTCCTCCGTCCTGCCCCTCCATTCGGAGGTGCGGTGAAGCAGCCAGTCCCGGCGCGAGGAGCGCCCTCGGAAGCGCCGTTGGGGGCGGCTCCGGGACGCTCGCTCGCGGACTTCACCGTCGAGCTGGACGTTTACTCCGGGCCGTACGAGTGGCTCCTCGCCCTCATCCTGAAAGACGAGTTGGAGATATTCGAGGTCCCGTTGCGCGAGCTCGTCGAACTCTATCTGGACTCTCACCGCCCCGAGAAAGGTGCGGATTCTCTCGACCGCGACACGGATTTCGTCAGCTCCGCCACCTCGCTCGTACTGCTAAAGAGCCGCACGCTCTCCCCGCTCTTTGACGCGGAACCCGATGCCGAGGAAGAGGCTCTCACGCCCGCCGAGCTCGCCGACAAGCTGACGAGCTACCTCAAAATCCGTCGCGGCGCCGAGGCATTGCGCGAGAGGCTCGCCGCCAACGCGGGCTACTACCCGACCGCCCAGACCGTCCCCCCGCGCCCGGGACGCTTGAAGATCCGGGCCGACCGCCTCGAAGCCGCCGCGCGCCGCGCCCTCTCGCGCCTCATGGAACCGCCCATGCAGCACCTCGGACCGATCACCGTGACCGTCCAAGAGCTCGCCGACGTGATCCGCACCTCCCTGACCCGTGGTTCAATCTCCTTCGAGATCCTCGTAAAGGATATGGACCGCCTCCACTCCGCAGTTGCCTTCGCCGCCGCTCTCTCGCTAGCCCATGAGGGGCGGTTGCGCCTCCTCCAAACAGAACCGCTTGGTCCCCTGACCCTGGAGGCGCCGGCGTGAACGACCCATCCGCCACCGCCCGCGTCGAGGCGGTCCTCTTGGTGAGTCCGCGTCCCGTATCCACGGCCGCCCTGAAGTCCGCCGCCGGACTCTCCGATGCGGAACTGCATAGTGCCATCTCCTTCCTTGGAGAGCGGTACTCACCCGAGGCCTCCGGCATCGTGCTGCGACAGGTCGCGGGCGGTTACCAGTTCGCCACGAACCCGGATTGCGCCTCGGCCGTCGAGCGGTTCCGGGAGGAGTCGCGGCCCGCTCCGCTCTCCAGCGCCGCCCACGAAGTGCTCTCGTGCGCCCTGTACATGGGACCGCTGACGCGGGCGGAGATCTCCGCCGCCCGCGGTGTGAACTCGGACGCCGTGGTCCGCGGCCTTATCGAAAGGGGCCTCCTCGCTGAGACCGGTGCCGACCGTGAATCCCCCGGCGCCCCCGCCCTCCTGGATGTCACCGACGAGCTCCTGGCCGCCGCCGGCGCATCCTCCCGGCAAGACTTCGCACCGCTCGACTCGCTCGTGGGTCCGGAGGAACTGTCCCGCGTTCGCGAGCGTGTAGGGGCCACCGAACCGCAGTCTGAACGACCAGTCCGCCCTGACGAGGATGGATAATTGCGCCTCCAGACCTACCTCGCCCGCGCCGGCGCCGCACCCTCCCGCCGCAAGGGGGAGGCTATGATCTCCGCCGGGCGTGTTACCGTGAACGGCGCGATAGCGGCCATCGGGGCCACCGCATCTCCGGCCGACGAAATCCTCCTCGACGGACGTCCGGTGACGCTCCCGGAGACGGAGACCTACCTCGTCCTCCACAAGCCCGCCGGCTATCTGACCACCCTCAGGGACGAGCCTGGCCGCGACCGCCGCACCATAAACGACCTGATGCCGGCCGTGCCGGG
>CALMWA010000246.1 GCA_937873125.1 uncultured Actinomycetes bacterium
GCCAGAGTCCCCCCGATAAATGTCGAGATCGTCCACGAGAGGGCTATTAGCAGACCGCCGCCGAGCAGGAACGCTCCGTCGCGCCGGCCCTTGCCGAACTCGCCCATCATCAGCGCCCAGTTCTCGTCGGCCATAAAGAAGACCGACGTGTACGCCTTGAGTCGCGGCAACCGCGAAAACACGGGCGCGAGGGCCGCGCCCATGAGCAGGTGGCGCAGCCCCACGACGAGCGTGGCGAGCGCGATGGCCCCGGCCGGCGGCGACGCCGCCCACAGCCCCAGCACCACGAACTGCGCCGCGCCCGAAAAGACCAGCGCGCTCATGAGCGTTGCCTCCAGGGCATTCAGGCCCGCCTGCCCCGACAGCGTCCCGAAGACGAGCCCGATGGCGAAGCCGCTCACCGCGATGGGTACGCACTTCCTGGCTCCGGCCATCGCCCCGGCGAGCGTGAACTTTACACCGCTTTCGGGTGCTTTCTCGCGTCCTCTCAACGTCCCACGCTCGTTCATCGTCCTCGAAGCACCGGTGTTCGCGTATGTCTCACCTTCCACGGAACTATCCTGCCGTTATTGGGATATGGCCGGGCTGGGACGCGCACCGGTCGAGCCAGGCGCGGACTGCCGGGTATGGACCGAGATCGAAGCCGCCTTCGTTGGCCACGTGGGTGTAGGCGTAGAGGGCGATGTCGGCGATGGAGTAGCGGTCCCCGACAAGAAACCTACGGCCGGCGAGGCGTCGCTCCATCACGCCGAGGGCCGCGTAACCCAGCTCGCGCTTCTGCTCCAGTACCGCCCGCCGCTCGGCAGTGATCTCGATACCGTGCGTGATCCAGAACCTGGGCGTGGCGATGTTCGGCTCGTGACTGTACTGCTCGAAGAACATCCAGCTCAAGACCTGCGCCCGCTCGAATTTTTCTTCCGGCAGGAACGCGGTGCCGTCGGCGAGGTAGAAGAGGATCGCGTTGGATTCGGGCAGAAAGTCTCCGCTCGCCGTCTCGAGTACCGGAACGCGCCCGTTCGGGTTGATGCGCTCCAGGAACTCGGGCGTGCGCGTCTCGCTGCGATCGATGTCGTACTCGATCCTCTCGAACGGGATGCCGAACTGTGTCAGGAGCAGCCGCGCCTTGTAGCCGTTCCCCGAAGAGAGGTTGTCGTGCAGCCGGATCACCGCCACCCCAAACGGCGCAAGAACGCGCCCGCCAGTGTCATCAAAAAAGGATGCGTGCCGGGCGTTTCTGAGGCCCCGACCTCGACGGGCTGCGTAGCATCCCATCGCCAGACTCTACCCCGGCGCCGGTACCCGGCGTCGCGGGGATAATCCGCGCGCGTGCCGCTTGCGGCCAGGATCTCACCGATGCACATCTCGCGGCCGAGATCCCGCGCCCCAGCGTACAGCGCCCGTGCGAGACGCCGCTCTCCGGCCCACGGGTCCACTACCAGCAGACCCAGGATGAGACGCTTCGACTCCGTCCGGTAGCGCAGCGCAGCCACGACTACCCCATGTTCCACCGCCACGATGAACCGCTCCTCGAAGGCGATCCAACGCGGCATCCCGTTGAGATCCAGCAACTTCGAGATTTCGGCCTCGTCCTCGGCGCGTCCCCACCGTACCCGGACGCTCGCGCTTTCATCACCCCGGAGCGACACCCCGCTCCGCCTCTCCGCCGTTCCTTTACGCGCCTCCCGTGCCAACCGTGCCGCTTCCGCCTCGCGCAGGAGATTCCGGCTCCGCTCCCGGTAAACCTCGAAATCCGACCACCCGTACATCACTCGCCTCCGCATCCACGCCGTCGCGCTATAATTGCCCTAACAGCCTGGGACAATTATAATCGACATAGTGACATAGGACAATAGGATAATTCATGGACTTACAGATAAATTCGAAGAGTCACGTACCGGTCCACGTGCAGTTGGAGGAACAGCTCAAGCACCTCATTCTGACGGGCCGATTCGAGGTGGGTAGCCGGCTACCGAGCATTCGGACACTGGCGGGGTATCTGCGGGTGAACCGGAATACGGTGGCGCGCGTGATCTCGGACCTGGAGCGTGAGGGGTTTGTGGAGACCCGGCGCGGTAGCGGGGTCTACGTGGTGGAGCCCCCGGTGGACGCCGAGGTTCTGCGGCGCCAGGAAGTATTGGAGCGGGTGATGGAGCTTGCGGCGTCGCGGGGCGTATCGGTGGAGGAGTTGGGCTACGCGCTCCTGGCGCGGTCCGGGGTGCCGGCGCCGGAGAAGGTGCCGGTACTGTTCGTGGAGTGCAACAGCCCCGAGGTGGAGCGCTACGCGGCGGAGCTGGAGGAGACGTTGCCGGTGATCGTGGAGCCCGTGCTGATCGAGGACCTTCCCGCCCGAATCTCCGGTGAGGAAGAGTTGCCCTGGAGGATCGTGGTGACCACCTTCTACCACGTCCAGGAAGTCGAGCGCTGGATGGAGCCACTCGACATCGAGACCGTCGCGGCAATCGCACACGACGCCGGGTGCCCGCTCATCGTCGACAACACGTTCGCGTCGCCGGCGCTCCAGAACCCGCTCGCGCTCGGCGCGGACATCGTGGTCCACTCGACGACGAAGTACCTCGGCGGCCATTCGGACACGATCCTCGGGATCGCGGTCACCCGCGACGACGCGATC
>CALMWA010000247.1 GCA_937873125.1 uncultured Actinomycetes bacterium
ACGATGTCCGCGCCGGCCTCCGCGTGAGAAGATGCGGTGCGCGCGAGTAGCTCCAGGCTAACGTCGTTCAGGACTTCTCCCGTGTTCCTCTCCACGACACCGCAGTGACCGTGGCTCATGTACTCGCACAGGCACACGTCCGTGACGACGAGCAGGTCGGGAGCCGCGTCCTTAATCGCGCGGGTCGCAAGCTGCACTATGCCTTCGGCGTCGTACGCCCCGGTCGCCGCCTCGTCTTTCTCGTCCGGGATACCGAAGAGCAGGACTCCGGGGATGCCGAGGTCATGCGCGCGCTTCGCCTCGGCGACGGCGTGGTTTATGGAGAGCTGGAAGATGCCCGGCATGGACGAGATGGGGTTCTTCACGTCCTCCCCGGCGGCCACGAAGATCGGGTAGATAAAGTCCTGCGGGGAGAGCTGCGTCTCCCGGACCAGGCCGCGCAGGGCGGCGGTTCTTCGAGTTCTACGGAGCCTTTGCTGTGGGAATGCCATATCGAACCTCACTTTTTGCCGAAGTCTGTTCTCTACGTTGGGGGCCGGTGGTCCCCGGTTGCTGCGTGATTATACGAGGCTTCGATCTCCCGCAGGCGTCTCGACAGTAAGTAGTCGTTAGCCGTCAGGACGCTCATCAAGCATACGCCGCCGATGGCGCGCCCGCGCTCGGGTGTTCCCCCCGCCAGTACCCCGGCATAGGTGCCACCGATTACCACATTCAGTAGCGTGCGCGCCAGCATCCAGCGCGACGGACGAGTAGAGACCAACAACCCCGTGCCGACCACTAGGTCCGCCCCGCCGATGACCCGCGCCAGACGTTCCCTGCCGCCCCATCCCAGAAAGCCCGCGGTTTTACGGGACGCCACCGTGAGGGCGAGACCGAGAGATAGGCTGATCCACCCTATACCACTGCCAAGCCCTAGTGCATGGTCGCCGATCTTGGCTAGCGCGATCCTCATCCCTTCCCCATGATATCGGCGGCGAAGAGATCCAGGACCGCCTCGACGAGTCCCGGTATCGTGTACTCCGACGCCTCGGCATCCACCCGGAAGCCGTGATTTCGTGCTGTTTCGGCGGTAATCGGCCCGATGCACACCACGCTCGCGCCGGAGAGCAGCCACGCCGAATCGTCGCCGAACGCGCGGGCGAAGTTCTCGACCGTAGAGTTGGCAGTGAACGTGACGCAGTCTATCTCCCCCGCTTCTAGACGCTTCACCAGGATATCTTTCCCTTCGGAGGACGGCACGGACTCGTAGGCGGGCGGGACGACGACCTTGGCGCCGGCGTCGCGGAGCTTCTCCGGCAGGATCTCTCGCGCCACCTTCGCCCGTGGAATGAGGATGCACTTGCCGGACAGCGAGTCGCCTTCTAAAGCTTCGATCAAAGCCTCAGCCCGGTATTCCTCCGGCATTACGTCAACCCGCAAACCGGCCTCTCCGAGCCTCTCGGCGGTCGCCGGCCCGATGGCCGCAATCTTCGCGTCGCGAGGTACGGCGCGCAGATCCAGGCCGTGATGGCGCAGGCGCTCCACGAAAGCCTCCACACCATTGACGCTGGTAAAGACGATCCAGTCGAAAGAATCGAGGTCCTGGATGGCCGCGTCCAGCGGACCAAAGTCCTGCGGCGGCGAGATCTCGATGGTCGGGAACTCGACGACCTCCGCGCCGAGCTTCTCCAGCTCGACCGACAACTCTCCGGCCTGCGCCCGTGCTCGCGTGACGACGACCCGCCGTCCGAACAGCGGACGCCGCTCGTACCAGTCCAGCCCGGACTCGCGCAGTGCGACGACTTCACCGACCACGGTAATGGCCGGCGGCTTGAGGTTGGCTTCGGAGACCTTTTCAGCAATATTTTGGAGGGTGCCGGTAACGATCTCCTGGTCGGGGCGCGTACCCCACCGGACACAGGCGACGGGTGTTTCGGGGCTCTTTCCGGCGGAGGTCAGGGCTTCGGAGATCTCCGTCAGCCGCCCGACGCCCATATACAGAACCAGCGTGTCCGCGCCGTTGGCGATCTTCTGCCAGTCCACGTCCGAGCGGCCTTTCGTCGGATCCTCGTGGCCGGTTATGAACGCCACGCTCGTCGAGACGCGCCGGTGCGTTACCGGGATGCCCGCGTAGGCCGGCGCCGCCACGCCGCTCGTTACGCCGGGGACGACCTCGAATGGGATGCCGGCCTCTATGAGCGCGAGCGCCTCCTCGCCGCCGCGCCCGAAGACGTACGGGTCACCGCCCTTCAGGCGCACGACCGTCTTGCCGACATGTCCGAGGTTCACGAGGAGAGCGTTGATCTCCTCCTGCGTCATCGTGGGGTTACCGGGCTTCTTGCCGACGTAGATGCGCTCTGCTTCCGGTCTCGCGTGCGAGAGCAGACTCTCCGGCGCGAGCCGGTCGTAGACGACGGCGTCTGCCTCTTGCATGCACCGGACACCCTTC
>CALMWA010000248.1 GCA_937873125.1 uncultured Actinomycetes bacterium
CGGTAGAACTTACCCTGCCCCTTCTCCTCTTCGGGGATGTTCTCCCAGGCGTGCTTTTGGACCACCCTTGATAGCTCCCCCTCCGAGACCTCTATCCCAAGCTCCGAGTAGACCCGGCGCATCGTGCCCAGGGTGTCGGCTCTGAGGTCTTCGTAGCGAACCAGCGATTTCGGCCCCGTGTGTTCCTCGTAAGCCTGCTTCGCCTTCTCGATGTCGCGCAGGTACACCCTGGCACGGCCTTTTACGAAACGGTCGGGGTCCTGGTTGGCGAGCGCCCGGTTTTCCTTACCTTCCCAGCGCTTGTTCTTCGACGTCCACCCGCCCTCGCGGCGGGCGTCCATGGCGGAGGCCGCCACGTCCCTCGGGTCCCGTATTAGAAATACCATGCGACTCTCCGGCAGCGCCCGCACCATCAGCGGCGCGCCGACCGAGCCGTGCGGCTCCTTGATGACGAGATAGCCGCCTCTCTCGGCCACGTCCGGGTAACGCGCAGCCGCGCTCTCAAGGACCAGCGAACGGATGGAGCGCAGCCAGATGTCCTTGTAGGGCTCGCCAAGGATGGCCTTTCCGCCCCTTTTATGCGAGGCCCGCACGTAGTAGAACTCGCCGTAGAGCGCTCCCACCAGGGGCTCGTTCCACATCTCGTGGTTCTCCACGTCGCCCATCATTGAGGCCAGCCACGTGCTGCCGCTACGACCCGTGCAGAACACCCAGACGATGCTCTCCGCCTGTATCCCGAAAGCTTTGTCGGTACCGGAGGCCAACCTCGACCGCAGCTCGACTATCTCTCTCTCCCGCTTTTCCCGGCGCGTCCGGGCCTGCTCCAGTTGCTCCTTGAGGCCGGCGATGAGCTCGTCCTTCTCGGCGATTTTCCGCGTCGAACGTAGGTTCTCGTCGCCACTTACAAACGCCCTCGCCTTCCGCGCCGCGTAGGACCGCAACTGTCCCGCGAACTTGCGTGCCCGGATCATAGCCCCACGCACCTTCCGACCACCAAACTCCTGTACTCTTCGGTCAACACTTCTCTTCGGCCTCCCGCCCCGCTCTTCCCGAAGACGAGTCGCTCCAACAAGCCGGAGCTCTCGATGCTCGGGGATGCCCTCATTCTCTCGTCAGGTCCATCCATTATGCGTACGACCCTCGCAGGATGGTATTGCAACACGTTTTCTTCCTCTTGCAACAAAGACATCCGTGCCGGGACCTAGTCTACGACAGCCCGGCCCCGGCTGCCGTCGCTATTCCAACGTATGTACGATACCTATCAGCCGGGGTAGAACTGGTTTAGGAGGGGGGCGGTGATCTCCTCTATTACCCCCACCTGCTCCGGGGTGAGGTCATCGCGCCACCCCCCAGGAGACGCCTTGCGGTAGAACTTACCCTGCCCCTTCTCCTCTTCGGGAATGGTCTCCCAGGCGTGCT
>CALMWA010000249.1 GCA_937873125.1 uncultured Actinomycetes bacterium
TCGAGGCGCTCGCGGACGTGAGCCTGAGCGTCGAGCCCGGCGATTGGGTGTCCGTGATCGGCCCTTCCGGCTCCGGCAAGAGCACGCTGATGAACCTCCTCGGCCTCCTCGACCGGCCGACCTCCGGCTTCTACGCTCTGAACGGCCGCGAGGTCTCCGGGCTGCGCGGCGGAGAGTTATCGCGCGCCCGCCGGGAGTTGATCGGCTTCGTGTTCCAGAGCTACAACCTGCTGCCCCGCCAGAGCGCCCGAAAGAACGTCGAGCTGCCGATGGTGTACGCGGATGTCGGCGGCCGGGAGCGCAAGAAACGCGCCCTCGCCGCGCTGGAGCAGGTGGACCTCCTGGACCGGGCGGGCCACAAGCCGCCGGAGCTCTCCGGGGGACAGAAGCAGCGGGTCGCCATCGCCCGCGCGCTGGTCAACGAGCCGGCGCTCTTGTTGGCGGACGAGCCGACGGGGAACCTGGATAGCGCGTCGGGGGCAAGCATCCTGGACCTGTTCGGGGAGCTTAACGCGGGCGGCGTGACGCTCATGGTGGTCACGCACGACCCGGAGGTCGCCCGGAGGGCGGATAGGATCGTGGAGATCCGGGACGGACGAGTCTTCTCGGACGAGCGTTCGTCGGACGAACGGTCAGACACGGCGGGGGTCGAGCGCCGATGAAGGCGCTGAGGATCGCCGGGATGGGCCTCTCCGGGCTGCTGGTGAACTGGGGCCGCACGGCGCTTACCATGCTCGGCATAATCATCGGGGTGGGGGCGGTCGTGCTGCTCACCGCCCTCGGGAACGGCATTCAGAAGAGCGTCTCCGGCCAGATAAACGACCTGGGACCGAACCTCATTACCGTCACGCCCGGCTCCGATGACGAGGACGGTGGGGGCGACGGCGGCCCGTTCGGCGCGGGCTCCGTCAGCACCCTCAAAGCCTCGGATACGCGCGCCGTGGCGGACCTCTCCGGCGTCGCGGAGGCGTCTTCTAGTGTCTCCATAGTCGCGCCGGTCGAGCGCAAGAGCGTCTCGTTCTCCGGCGTGGACCCTTCTTACGGGGAGATCCGGTCCGTGGAACTCGCCGCCGGACGTTTCGTAAAGAACCGGGGCGAGACCGTGCTCGCGGCCTCGGCGGCGAAGGATCTGTTAGACAAAGCCCCGAAAGACGCCGTTGGCCGGAAGCTGGACATCCGGGGCGATAAATACGACGTGGTGGGGGTCGCGAAGAAGGCGGACCCCGGTTTCGGGCCGCCCATACCGGACGCCTCGTACATAAAGACGGCGGATGCGCTGGAGATCTCCGGCTCCAAGACGGTCGGCCAGATTGTCGTGCAGGCCGATAGCGCGGAGGCGGTCGGGCCGGTGGTCAAGAGGATGAAGACCACGCTCACAGAGGCGCACGGCGGCGAGAAGGACTTCCCCGTCATCACCCAGAGAGAGTTGCTCTCCACCTTCACCGAGATCACGGACCAGCTTCAAATATTCCTGGCGGGCATCGCCGGGATCTCGCTGCTCGTCGGCGGCATCGGGGTGATGAACATCATGCTGGTCTCCGTGGCCGAGAGGACGCGCGAGATCGGCGTCCGCAAGGCCCTGGGCGCGACGAACGCCGACGTCTTGCTCCAGTTCCTCCTCGAAGCCGTGCTTCTCGCCCTGATCGGGGGCCTCCTGGGCGTCGCCGCGGGTATCGGAGGCTCTATCCTGCTCCCCGAGCTACTCGAAGACCTCCCGCCGGCCGTCGTAACCGGCCAGGAAGTAGCCCTTGCGTTCGGGGTCTCGGCCCTGATCGGGGTCGTCTTCGGTGTCCTGCCCGCATACCGCTCGGCCCGCCTCGCCCCCGTCGAAGCCCTGCGGCGGGAATAACCTTCGCGCCACAGCGATTCTGCCACCCCAAGACGCCCCATCCGCCGCATCCTGAAGCGCCAGAAGACGCCTATCCTCCAGGACGGGTGAACTAGCTTACGAAACTTTCCGAAGCAAAGATTGAAACTGCAAAGATCGGACGTAGACTTATCGAATCATAAGGACAGATGAAGGTTAGAGAATGGTAGAGAAGCTGAGTCGGGAGGGGTCGTTGCAGGGCATCCACCCGGTCTTGCCGTCGCTGGCCATAGCGTTCAAGCGGATGGTGGCGACGATAGAGCGGGAGAGTGGCGTCGCGGGGATGAAGTGGTTCTTACTGACGGTGCTCGGGCGGCGGGACGGGTTGAGTCAGGGTGAGTTCTGCCAGGAGTACGAGATGGAGCCCTCGCGGGTGACGCGGACGGCGCAGTCGCTGGAGGGCGATGGGTTTATTCGTAGGGAGCGAGATCCGGAGGATAACCGGGTGGTGCGGATGTATCTGACGGACGCGGGACGGGAGCAGTTGTCCAAGCTGCCGGAGGTCAATGACGAGCTGCGGCGCCGGGTGCATAGCGTGTTGAGTGAGGAAGAGTTCGATGAGCTGCGGCGGATGCTGGGTTTGCTCGCCGGGGCGATGAAGGATTAGAGGCTGCGCGGATAGGCGGGTAGCGAATGTGTCAATGGGCAATGAGGAGCCGATTTGATCGTTCGGAGAATCG
>CALMWA010000250.1 GCA_937873125.1 uncultured Actinomycetes bacterium
GATGCCGGCACCGATACCCGTCCCGACCTTGACGAAGATCGCTGCGTCGTGGCCTCGAGACACTCCGGCCCGATACTCTCCCAACGCCATCAGGTTGGCGTCGTTGTCCACCAGCGTGGCGGCGTCAAAGGCGCGCTCGAACTGCTCCTGGAGCGGGAAGCGCTCCCAGCCACTTGAGCGCGGCGAGAGCAGCACCGTGCCGCTGCGCGAGTCGACCGGGCCGCCGAAGCCCACGCCCACGCGCACGAGCCGCCCGTCCTCGACGCACAACGGCAGCGCCCCATGTTTCTGCAAGACCTTCTCCGGCACGAGTTGCACGGCGGCGGGGTCTACGGCGGCCTCCGTTAGCTCCACGTAATCCAGGTTCAGCCGCTCGGCGTGTGCCTGGGCGAGGTCCGCCTCGGAGATAAAGCCCAAAGAGACCATCACCTTGCCCAACTCCCCCGGAGCACCCTTCTGCGCCTGTAGGGCTTGCTGCATCTGTTCCTCGGTCAGCTTGCCCCGCGAAAGCAGGATGTCCCAAACCTTGCGGGGTATCCGGGGCTTTCTCTTGCCCGGCGCGGCGGAGTCGCCGGAATCCTCCGTTACCACGGCGCCCGCGGCGCCATTCTGGGGTTCTCCGGCGTTCATGTGCCGGTGTAGGGAAGTTACGCGGGAGGCGGAGATGAGCTTGACTTGCAACTGCTCCACGTCCAGCGGCTTGGTCAGGTACTCGTCCGCGCCGGCTTTCATCCCCTCCAGCAGGTGATCCCGGCTCCCCAGAGAGGTGAGGAAGATAAAGAACGTGTAACCCTCGCGTTCCAGGCCACGCACCCGGTTGCACAGCTCCAGACCGTCCACGTTAGGCATCATCCAGTCACTGACGATGACCTCTATGTCCGGCGACCCCCGGTAGATGTGCCAGGCTTCCAGACCGTCCTTCGCCGCCAGGCACTCGTGCCCCAGCCTCTCTACGGCCCGCTTCACTATCGCGCGGGATACCGCGTCGTCCTCGGCGATCAGAATCTTCAAAACCCGGCTCCTGGTTCAACCACCGCTAGCGGCTCCCGCTAACCACCGTACTCCATTGGGGTGTCGAGGTCGGTGAGGATGTCGGCGGGACGTTTGAGGTTCGCGGCGGCCACTTCGCCGAGGTAGACGGTATGGTCTCCGGCCTCCAATTTGCCGGTCACGCGGCATTCGAGGTGGGCGAAGGCGTCCTCGAAGAGCGGCGCTCCGGTCGCCTCTCCGGGGGTGTAGTCCTGACCGCCGACCTTGCCGTTTTCGTGCTGTAGGGGTTCGGTGAACTTGCGGGCGAGTTCCTCCTGGGAGGTGTCAAGGAAGTTCAGGGAGAAGACGCCGCCGGATTCGATCAGGTCGTGCGTGTGCTGGTCCTTCCTGACGGCCACGATGACCTGCTGTGGATGGAACGAGACCTGCGAGACCCAGCAGGTCGTGAACCCATTGACCTCGCCATCCTCCCCGATGACCCCCGTAATGTAGAAACCGTAGGGGATGGTCTTCAGGATCTCGCTGCGCGTCTGCTCTTCCATGCTCTCCCTTTCTATTGATGACGGGCGCTCGTACCCCGGAGCACCCCCGCTAAAAGATACTACAGCCGCCCGGAGCGGATGATCCCGATGAGCAGCAACAGTCCCAGGATGGCGGCGAAGACGAACCCTACGAAGCCGAAGATGCTGACGCCCAAGATCCGCACCCCAGTGTCGGAGAAGATCCCGATCATGGACGACCCGATAATCAGCGCCGCTATGAGCACCGCGAAGACGAGCCGGTTGGCGAGGATGTCCACCTTGGAGATGAGGTCGTCGAGCCCCCCGTGACGGAAGCGTACCTCGACCTCGCCGTCCTTGAGCTCGTTGAGGAAAGAGTGGATCTGACGCGGGTAATCCGCATACGCATCGGGCTGGGCGAGCTTGCGCGCCGTGCGCGCCGCCACGTAGCGCGGGTCCCGGTGACGCGCCACGAGAACCTCCGCCGCCTCCGCCGCATCCACTATGCTGGTGTGCTCTGCGTCCCCCAGTCTCTCCGTCGCCACGAGCGACCCGAACATCTGCGCCACCTCTACGTTGAGGTGCGTCTTGCCCTTCCTGAGCGCCTCAAGCCCGCGGCCCTGCGCCTCGGCCAGCGAGTGCTCCGGCCAGAGCGGGCCTCCCAGGGAGCCCAGCGTCTCGCGCAACTCGCGCCGCAGGTCGGCGGTGTCACGGGGGACGAGGGCGCCGGTGAGCGGCAGGGCGCGCGTAATGCCGTCCACGTCTCCGCGCCGCACGGCGGCCAGCGTCTCGGCAATTCCCCGCAGGCGTTCCGGGTCCAGGGCCACCGTCTCCGTGGGGTCCACGAGCCAGACTAAGCCGTCGCTTGCTGCGAACCGCTCCGGTGCGAGGTCCGTCAGGAAGATCCCCTCCTGAAGAGCCAGGCGTATGAGCGCCGCCGACGCCTCGCGGAACCCTGGCGCCTCCGGGACCGTGGAATGCGCCGGCGCTTCGAACGTGATGCACTTGCCGGAGGAGTAGCCCCGGTACACGTCCGGCACCCGCAGCTCGAAACCCTCGAGGTCCCGCATCCGCCGCACCGTCTGGGCCGCGAAGTACATGTCCCGCCGGTGGACCGTGTGCGCCGCGAACTCCGCGACCGCGACGCTCGGGTCCAGCGGCAGACGCTCGCCGAGCCGCCGCCGCGTCAGGTCCGCGACGGGCCGCATCGCTAGGAGGTCGCGGCGGATACCCGGCCGGTTCACGACCACGAGCGCGCGCCCGCCACTCGCGAGCGCTCGCTGGATCGCCGGGCCCAACGCGCGTGCGGCCACCCCGGTACCGGGCGGCTCCTCCCCGAGGTCGACCACCTCGAGCCCCGGCCAGCCGCTCCGCAGCACGCGGTCGGCGGGCGTCACCAGCGCTGCGCCCGGCTCGTGGA
>CALMWA010000251.1 GCA_937873125.1 uncultured Actinomycetes bacterium
CGTTCATGTCGTTCCAGATCCCCGCGACGCCCGTCTCGGTGAGCGCCGTGTGGTTCTCGCCCCACCACTCGCGGGTCGCGGGGTTGGTGAAGTCCGGGAAGGCGCACATCCCCGGCCAGACGACGTTGTGGAACTCCTCGCCCTCCTGCGTCTTGCAGTACAGGTCGCGCGCCCGGCCCTCGACGTAGACCGGGTAGTCCTCGTCGGTCTTCACGCCAGGGTCAACGATGGTGACGACGCGGAAGCCCTGCTCGCGGAGGTCGGAGATGAGCTTCGCGGGGTCGGGGAAGCGGTCTCTGTCCCAGGTGAAGACCCGGTATCCGTCCATGTAGTCGATGTCCAGGAAGATCACGTCGCACGGAATGTCCCGCTCCCGGAACTGTTTCGCGAGTTCGCGGACTTCATCTTCGGTCTCGTAGCTCCACCGGCACTGCTGATTCCCAAGAGACCACATCGGCGGCATCGGGGTGCGTCCCGTAAGCTCGGTGTAACGGTCGAGCACCGCGCGGGGCGTCGGGCCTGAGAAGGCGTAGTAGATGATATCTCCGCCCTCGGCGCCGTAGTAGGCGCGGCCCGCGTCTTCTTTCGCCAGGTCGAACTCGACCCGGTGCGTATTGTCGAAGAAGAGACCATGAGCCTTGCCGGCGGCCATCGAGAGGGTGAAGGGGACGGAGGTGTAGAGGTTATCGAACGCGGCGGTGTGCCCGGCCGGTGGGTCCACGTTCCAGAAGACCTGGTAGGAGCCGGTCTTCTCCAGGCCGCTGGTACGCTCCCCGCACCCGAAGTACCGCTCGCCCACCGCGCGCTTCTTGTACAGCCGCGCCGGGTCTCCGAGCGGGGTGGTGACGACGCTTTGCTTTCGGCCTGCAACGAAACCCATCCCGAGCTCCGGGTCGTCGGCGGCGAACTCGCGCCCGGTCTCGTCGGTGAAGCGGATGCGGAGGGGATCCAGGGCTATGTGCGCGGTCGCCTCGGGTGTGGATAGCGTGATCTCCGCCTCCGACTCCGACATCGAGACCTCGACCGGTTCCCATTCGCTCTTGGCGATGGCTTCGGAGTCGTAGCGGGGCGTGCGACCCTCCGGGAACGCCCCGACGCGGAACAGGTTCGGCGCGAGCGCGGAGACCTCGACGGTGGTCGAGCCGGCCTTCAGCCGGACGCCCCGGTCACCGTGATCCAGGAGCTTCGCCGCGCCAAGCGGCTCATAGTCTCCTCCGGTAGCGGGCCTCTTCTCGAAAAGCTCGGTCATGCGTCTCCCTCCGGTCTGTTTGTATTGGACGGTCGGTGTTTTGGCTCATCTGCTACGTGAACAGCGGGTTTGCCCGACGTTACATCTTACTTGGCCCGTACGGCTCCGGCGAGCAGGACGATGGCGGCGCTGAGGATCACGACTATGTAGAGGGCTCCTCCGAGCCCCAGCAACTCGGCGGCGAACCCGATAACGGGCGGCCCGATGAGGAAGCCCGTGTAGCCGGCGGTGGAGACGGCGGCGAGCGCGGGTCCGGCGGCCATCCCTTCGGTGCGTCCGGCGGCGCTGAGGGCGGCGGGGAAGACGATGGAGAATCCTGCACCCGCGCAGGCGAAGCCGAGGAGTGCCAGGTACGGTTGTCCGGCGGCCAGCGCGAGCCCGAGTCCGATGGCGGCGAGCGCCCCGCAGGCGCGCACGAGCACGGCCGGTCCCAGGCGTTCGGTTAGCCGGTCGCCGAAGAGACGGCCGAAGGCCATTGCCAGCGAGAAAGCAGCGTATCCTGCGGCGGCGAATCCGGGGCCGGTCGCCAGCGTGTCGTTCAGGTACACGGCGCTCCAGTCGGCCATCGCGCCCTCGCCGAGCAGGACGCAGAACGAGATCACCCCAAGACCGAGGAGCGCCCGCGTGGGACGGGCGAAAGCCGGCGCTCCGTCCCCGACCGCGTCGGCGCTCGCCGGTAAGAGCGGCCGGTAAGCGATGAGGGTGGCGACGGCGCACAGACCGGCCACGGCCGAGAGGTGGGGCAGGGGTCCGACGCCCGCCGACGCGACTAGGCCGCCGGTCGCCGCGCCCGCAAGGCCGCCGAAGCTGAACGCGGCGTGAAAGGACGACATGATCGGCCGTCCGTACTGCTGCTCCACCACCACAGCCTGCGAGTTCATCGAAACGTCTAGAGCACCGTTCGCCGCGCCCAGCAACACGAGCGCCGGAATGAGGAGAGCCAGGCTCGGCGCGAGAGTGGGCGGGATGAGGGAGAATGAGAGCAAGAGTGCCGTAATCCCCACCACCCGCCGGCTCCCGAACCGCGACGTGAGCGCCCCGGTCACCGGCATCGAGACCATGGCTCCGACCGCCGCCCCCAGAAGCGCGAGCCCCAGCAGGCCCTCGCTCAGCTCCAGGTTGTCTTGCACCGCCGGTATCCGCACGAACCAACTCCCTAACGCGAGCCCGTTCAGAAAGAACACGCCGAGCACCGCCAGCCGGGCGGCATAGGGAGCGCCAGTATCCTCCGGTATGGTAACTCTCAAGCAGTGCCTCCTTTACGGCCCACCACGAACAGGGCGACGAGGCAACCGGCTGTGGCTATCCCCGCTCCGGCGTAGAACGCCCATCGGAAACCCTCGACGATAGCCTCTGGTGTTGGGTCTCCGCCGGCCAGTATATCGGTGCGGGCGGCGGCTATGGTGACGAGCGCCGCCAGGCCGAGAGCCGTGCCGACCTGGGCGGATGAGTTCAGCAGGCCGGAGGCGAGGCCCTGTTCGCCTCCGCCGAGGGCCGATGTCCCGGTCGCGGTCGAGGCCACCGACGCGCAGCCGATCCCAAGTCCGGAGAGAGTCGCATTCACCATCACGTAAACCAGGCCTTGCTCGGCGGAGATACCGCCCAGGAGTAGTGTCCCCGCAGCTATGGAAACGAGTCCCGAAACCATCGTCGCCCGCGCCCCGATACGGCTCGTGAGGCGCGAACCGATCCCGGCCCCGGCAATCACCGAGAGGCTGAACGGCAGCCCCGCAAGACCCGAAAACGCCGCCGAGTAGTCTAGGATGCGTTGCAGGTAGATCGTCGACAGCACCGCTGTAGAAGTCGTAGCCGCTGTCAGCGCCCACGCGACGAGGCTCGCTCCTATCAGGTTGCGTGACCGGAACACGTCCAGCGGAACCAGAGGGTTCGCTATCCGGCTCTCCACGATCAGGAAAACGATGATGAAGGTGGCGGATAATCCCAGAGTTATCAGCGTGGCGTAGGACCCGAACCCGACTTCCTCTGCCCGTGTAAAGCCGTAGACCAGCAGGACGAGGCCGCCCGTGACCGTCACCGCACCCGCCAGGTCGACCTGCCGGGACGCCGCCGGACTTCGGCTCTCGGCGAGCAGCAAGGGCGCGAGCGCGACGCCCAAGAGACCTATCGGCACGTTTACTAGGAAGACCCACTCCCACCCCAATCCGTCGGTGATGACGCCGCCCAGAACCAGGCCGGCCGCGCCCCCGGCCGCCGCGACCGCTGTCCATACGCCCAGGGCACGGTTGCGCTCCCGGCCCTCCGGGAAGATCGTCGTAATGATCGAGAGCGCCGCCGGAGCCGTGATCGCCGCCCCGAGCCCCTGCGCCGCGCGGCCCACGAGGAGCATCGCCGGGGAGCCCGCCAACCCGCACACGAGCGAAGCGACCGCGAAAAGCCCTAATCCCGTCATGAACATTCGCCGACGCCCAAACAAGTCCGCCATCCGCCCCGCGAGCAGCAGGAAGCCCGCGAACAGCAGCACGTAGGCGCTCACCACCCACTGCAAATCCTCGTCGGAGAAACCAAGATCCCGCTGAATGGACGGCAGAGCCACGATCGCGACGTTTACGTCCAACACGTTCACGAACTGCGCCACGCACAACAGCGCTAACGCCAGACTCTTCCGATCCAAACCCTTGCCACGTGCCGTCATGACCCTCTCTGAAACGTTTTACTTAATCGTTTCAGTAACGTATCATGCGTTGAATATGGATGTCAACTCCGAAAAAGGTCGTGCGACGGGTCGACGGGCGACGTTGAAAGAAGTTGCGGCAGAGGTTGGGGTGTCTCCGGCGACGGTATCGAATGCATATAACCGCCCGGATCAGCTTTCGGCGGAGCTCCGGGAGCAAATCTTCGACACGGCCCGGCGGCTCGGGTACGCGGGGCCGGATGCGATGGCGCGAGGACTCCGGCGGCGGAGGGCCGGAGCGATAGGAGTCCTGTACGAGGATCGGCTGTCGTATGCGTTCGCGGACCCGGCGGCGGTGCTGTTCTTGCAGGGCGTCTCGATGGCGACGGAGGACGCGGGGCTTGGGTTGTTGCTGCTCTCCGGAGCGCCGGGCGCGGAGCGCGACCCGGAGGCGGTGCGGGGATCCGTGGTGGACGGGTTCGTGGTGTACTCGATGTCTGATGGAGACCCGCTGGTGGAAGCGGCACTGGAGCGCCGGTTGCCGGCGGTGGTGGTAGACCAGCCGCGAATAGCAGGCTTACCGTTCATCGGCATAGAAGATCGAGAATCCGCCCGGTCGGTGGCGGAGCATTTGATCGCTTTGGGACATCGCCGGTTCGGGGTCGTCTCGTTCGCCGGCTCGCCGGATCTCTTCAGCGGCATCGCGGACACCGCGCGCCAGGAAGCCGCCGCCTACGAGGTTACACGCTCCCGGCTGCGCGGATACAGGTCCGCTCTCGAAGCCGCCGGTGTCCGGTGGGAGGACGTACCCGTGTACGAACACCACGAGAGCACCACGGAGGCCGGACGAGCCGCTGCGGAAGCGCTGTTATCGCGGGGACCCCGGCCCACGACGATACTTTGTCTCAGCGATCAGCTCGCGCTCGGCGCGATGGAGGCTGTGAGGAGCATGGGTCTCTCCGTACCAAAGGACATCTCCGTGGTCGGCTTCGACGATGTGCCCGAGGCAGCTCGTGCAACGCCGCCTCTCACCACTGTTCGCCAGCCGCACGTCGAGAAAGGCGCGCTTGCCGGTCGCATTCTGCTGGCGCGCATCCGTGAAGAAGATCTACCAGAGCCGAAACTCCTGCCAACCCGGCTCGTGGTGCGAGGTTCGACTGCGCCACCCGGCGATAGGTTCTAGAACTCTATATCCCGGCCTATGTCCTGTTCTATAGCCCGATCGTAGACGAGGCGGGAGGTGGCCATGTCTTCCAGCGCGAGACCCTGGCTGGCGAAGAAGGTTATGTCCTCGGGGCCGCGACGTCCCGGCACGCGCCCGGCTATGACCTGCCCCAGTTCGTGGACCGCCTCGGGGAGAATGAGGCCGGTTTCGAGCGACGGCATCAGGTCTCCCGCTTCCAGGCCCAGTTCCTCGCGACTGTCCACGCACACGAAGCTCGCCCGCTTTATGACCTCGCGGTCTACCTCACTCTTGAACAGCATGTTCGACCCGGCAGCGTTGACGTGCGTGCCGGGGCGCAGCCATTCGCCGTACAACACCGGCTCCTTAGCTGACGTTACGGTAACCACGATGTCCTGGGCGGCGGGTTCCTCGGGGGCGTGGGTCGTCTCTATCTCCATGCCGAGCCGCTCGCTCATCGTGTCCGCGAACGCCTTTCGCTTCTCCTCGGAGCGGCTGTGGACGATAACCCGCGTTAGATCCCGGACGCTAGCTATGGCTTCTAGCTGGCTCTCGGCCTGCCAGCCCGCGCCGTAGATCCCTAACGTGGTCGCGTCCTGGCGGGCGAGGTGCTTGGTGGCGATGCCGGTCGCCGCGCCAGTACGGAGCTGGCCCATCTTATCGGACTGGATGATGGCGAGAAGCTCGCCGCCTTCGGGGTCGAAGAGCATCGTGTAGAAGCGGGCGCCGGTACGGGCGACGGTGTACGCCTTGAGCCCTAGAGCCCCGATCTCCGGCGCTCCGGCGAACATAACGTTTAGGCCACTCGTGGGGAGGGCAACGCGGCGGCGGGCGCGGTTGGTGGCGCGGCCCTCGGCGTGCTGGCGCAGGACCTCTTCGACGGCGTCCAGCGTCGAGGGCATGTCCAGCAGGTCTTCGACTTCCCTCTCGGTGATGAGCAGCGTCATGCGATCTCCCTTCTGTTCGTGGGCGATATATCCGCTAGAATCGGGGGACTCATGCGGGTCCTCGTCATAGACAACTACGACTCCTTCACGTACAACCTCGTGCAGTACCTGGGCGAGCTCGGGGCCGAGGTCATCGTGCGGCGCAACGATGAGATCACGCCGGAAGAAGTCCTCGACCTCCACCCGGACAGGATAGTCGTCTCGCCCGGTCCCTGCACCCCGAACGAGGCCGGCATCTCTGTTGACCTGATCTCGGCTTCTGCCGGAGAGGTGCCGCTTCTCGGCGTCTGCCTCGGCCATCAGGCTATCGGACAGGCTTTCGGGGCGAAGGTCGTGCGCGGGGACCCCGTCCACGGCAAGACCGCGAGGATCACGCACGACGGTGAGGGCGTCTACGCGGGCGTCGAGCAAGGCTTCGTGGCGACCCGCTACCACTCGCTGGTCATCGAGCCCGAATCCATGCCGGAGTGTCTGGTCGTCACCAGCCGCACCGAGGACGGCGTGATCATGGGCGTGCGGCACCGCGAGTACCCGGTGGAAGGCGTGCAGTTCCACCCGGAGAGCATAATGACGCGCAGCGGTCACGACCTCTTGAAGAACTTCCTGGAGGGCTGAGGTTACCCTGGTGTTGCGCGACTCGCTCCGCAAGGCCGCCTCCGGCGGGGCGCTCTCCGAGGGGGAGGCCGAGCGGGCGCTTGAGACCATAATGGAGGGTACGGCCGCCCCGGCGGCCACGGCGGCGCTCCTGACGGCCATGCGGATACGGGGCGAGTCGGTGGGGGAGATCGTGGGCTTCGCCCGCGCGATGCGCCGCTTCGCGGCGTCAGTCGAGGCGCCCGAGAACGTGGTGGATACGTGCGGCACCGGCGGCGACGCGAAGGGGACGATCAACGTCTCGACGGCGGCGGCGTTCGTCGCGCGGGGTGCCGGAGTAACCATCGCCAAGCACGGCAACCGGGCGGCGACGAGCCTGGCCGGGAGCGCAGACGTGCTGGAGGCACTGGGCGCGCAGATAGAGCTTGATCCGGATCAAGTCTCAAGGTGTATCGCCGAGGCGGGCATCGGCTTCATGTTCGCCCGCACCCACCATCCGGCGATGAGGTTCGTCGCTCCCGTCCGCGCCGAACTCCCGTTCCGCACCATCTTTAACCTGCTTGGACCTCTGACCAACCCCGCCGGGGCGCGCCGCCAGCTCGTAGGGGTGTTCTCCGGGGATTACGTGCGCCCGGTCGCGGAAGCTCTGCTGGAGCTCGGAGCGCAGAAGGCGCTCGTCGTACACGGGGAGGACGGGATGGATGAGATCACGGTCTCGGGTGCAACATCCGTCGCTGAAGTCTTGGACGGTGGGATAGAGGAGTACAGCATCTCCCCGGAGGACTTCGGTCTCCGCCTTCACCACCCGGACAACATCCTCGGCGGCGACGCCCACCTCAACGCCCGCATCCTGCGCGACGTGCTCTCCGGCCGGGAAAATGGAGCCCCGCGCGACGTCATCCTGATGAACGCCGGTGCGGCCGTATTCGTCTCCGGGAGATCCACGTCCCTCAGGGAAGGCATAGACTTCGCGAAGAAATCCATAGACTCCGGCGCGGCCCTCGAAGCCCTCGAAAACTTCGTCAAGACCACCCGTCGCCTCGCTGGACCCGGAAGGACTTCATGAGCATCCCGACCGTCCTCGAAGACCTCGCCGCCGCCGCCCGCCGCCGCGCCGAAGAACTGCGCCGGACCACCGGATTCGACGCTCTCTACCAGCGAGCTGTTCGCTTCGAGAAACGGGATTTCGCCGCCGCGCTCGCCGCTCCGGGCCTCTCCGTGATCTCCGAGATAAAGCGAGCCTCACCGTCGGCCGGCTTTATCCGGGACGCCGACCCGGCCGAGTGGGCCGCCCGCTACGAGCGCGAGGGCGCGGCCTGCCTCTCCGTACTCACCGAACCCGACCGCTTCAAGGGGAGCCTCGAAGACCTCGACGCCGCGCGCGCCAACACCACGGTCCCCGTCATCCGCAAGGACTTCACCGTGGACGAGATCCAGGTCCTCGAAGCCGCCACCCGCGCCGACGCCGTCCTACTGATAGCCGCGCTCTTCGACGCCGCATCCCTGGCCCGCTACGTCTCGCTCTCCACCGAGGTCGGCATTACCCCGCTCGTCGAAGTCCACGACGAGCGTGAGGCAGATCTCGCGCTGGAGTCCGGCGCCCGCGTAATCGGCGTCAACAACCGCGACCTGCGCGACTTCAGCGTGGATCTCGGCACCTTCGAACGCCTCGCTCCGAAGATCACGGACGCCACCCTCGTAGCCGAGAGCGGCGTGAAGACCCCGGATGACGCGAAACGCCTGCGTGATGCCGGAGCCGACGCGGTGCTCGTCGGCGAAGCTGCGATGCGCGACCCATCGCTGGTCGCCCGCCTCTCCGCGCTGCTGTAGCAGATCGATTTGGTAGCTGGCGGCCTTCTCATACGCATTACGCTCGCCGTGGAGCCTGACGAAGCCCGGAGTGTGATATAGAGATACAAGTCTGCGTCCGATAGCTCATGTACTCTAGGTACATCTATATTGCGGACTTCATGGAGGAGGGGGAGGGATTCGTGAGTAACAACGAGCATGGCGACATCAAGCAACTCTCAAATGAGCAGCGCGTAGCCTACTATGGTGCTC
>CALMWA010000252.1 GCA_937873125.1 uncultured Actinomycetes bacterium
GGACTATCTGTGCCGCGCCGAGGAAGCCAACGTCCACACGTCCGGCCTGCAGCCAGTAGTTGAACACCTCCGGCACCGAGACCACCGAGTCGGCGTGCTCGGCCAGGACACCATCGCCGATGCTGAGGGGTAGGACGTCGGGCTTCGCCCCTAAGGTGCCGGACTCGTAGACGAGGAAGCAGCCCGGCGCGTGGGTGGCGCGCGCCAGGTTCGCCGCCTCTGAGGGGAGCCCTATGCCCACGAAGCACACCGACCCGTCGCGCAGCTCGCGTGAGGCAGCCACGGTCATCATCTCGTCGGTCGTGTAAGAGCTTTCGGCTTTGCCGTCAACCTTACCGTCCCTACTCGCTTTCGCGTCGGTCATCGGACAACCTCCTCTCTCCGAATACTCTCAAGGTACTCGGCGAAATCTCCGGTCCCGAGTACGTGGCGCTCCATCCAGGCGCGGAACTTCTCCCGGTCACGGCTTATGGGGTCCCAAGCGCTGTAGAAGGCGTTGGCGCGATCGTAGTAGCCGTCGGCGTAGGATGGGTGCGCTCCGTTAGGTTCGACCGATATAGCATCCACGGCTACGGAGGGGAGCACGATCTGGAACGGGCGCGGCTCGAACTCCTCGACGACCTCCTCGACCGTGACGATTACTCGCTTCGCCGAGAGCGCGGCCTCCTTCTGAATGCCGGTGATGCCCCAGATCGCCACGTTTCCCCTCGTATCCGACTGCTGGGCGTGGATGATCGCCACGTCCGGGTTCAGGGCCGGAACCGCCATCAGCCGCTCGCCGGTGAACGGGCAGGTGACTGGGGCTATGGTCTTGGTTACCTTCGGAAGGTCGGTGCCGACGTATCCGCGCAGCACGGCGAATGGGAGGTTCGAGGCCCCGGCGACGTAGCGGTTCGCCATACCGGCGTGGGAGTGCTCCTCGATCTCCAGGGGCTCGGGCCAGCCGTTCTCGACGGCGTCCCGGAAGCGGTGCAGGGAGCCGACGCCAGGATTTCCGCCCCAGGAGAAGATGAGCTTGCTCGCGCATCCCATCCCGATCATCTGGTCGTAGATGAGGTCCGGCGTCATACGGATGAGCGTCAGACCTTTACGCTCCTGGCGGATGATCTCGTGCGCCGCCGCGCTCGGTATGAGGTGCGTGAACCCTTCGAGGGCGACCGAGTCGCCGTCGCGCACCAACTCCGCGACCGCCTCACGCAGATTTACCACTTTTGTTTCTCTATCCATCTAGGTTCTCCATCATGGCCGTTTCGTCCTTTCGATCTTCAATCGTTTCTCTGACAGCCGGCTACATGGGCAGTCCGACGTAGTTCTCCGCCAGGGAGGTTGACGCTGCCCGCGAGCCCGTGACGTAATCTAACTCGGCGACTTGTAGGCGGTGCTGAAAGGGGTCGTCGCCGTCAAAGCGGTGCAGCATCGAGGTCATCCACCACGAGAAGCGTTGGGCTTTCCAGACGCGGCGCAGGCAGGTATCGGAGTAGGCGTCCAAGAGGTCCGCCCGCCCCGACTCGTAGAACTCGGTGAGCGCGCGGGTCAGAACGCGGACGTCGGCGATGGCGAGGTTCATCCCTTTCGCGCCGGTCGGCGGGACGATGTGGGCCGCGTCTCCGGCGAGGAAGAGCCGGCCGTGCTGCATCGGTTCGCAGACGAAGGATCGCATCCCGACGATGTTCTTCTGGAAGATTT
>CALMWA010000253.1 GCA_937873125.1 uncultured Actinomycetes bacterium
GGGGGGGGGGGGGGGGGGGGGGGGGGGGGGGGGGGGGGGGGGGGGGGGGGGGGGGGGATGCCCAGGGCTTCTTTGAGCACTGCGGCTACCGTACACCGGCCCAACTATTATGATAAACGCTTTAGTCTCGTCACCGACTCGGCCATTGTAGCTCCTGTCCGCCTAAGCCTTCCCTGTCAGTGTCACTCACCGCTGCTTACCAAGGCATCCCGAATTTTATTCCGGTGTCGCAGAGCACCATTCTCTGGCCTCGGGACGGTAAATAAGCCTGCTCTATGCGATCCTCATCGTATACACGCGGCATCTCGACGTAGCCGCACCACGGTAGCGCAGCCTGATGAAAGGGAGGCCGAAGTATGTCTGACAGGGAAGATTTCCCCCGCTGGGAGGATGCGCCGCGGCGGGGGTCGCAGCGGGAATCCGGGGGGCGATACTCTCGCGGGGAGCGTGACGATGGCATTGACCTGCCGCTGCGCGGCGAGCGGGATCAGACCGCCTCGGAGAGCACCAGCCGCGAGCCAGGTGCGAGGGTCCGACGCGAGAGCGAGCGCGGAAGTGAGCGCGGGAGCGGCCGTCGCGCGGGTTCGAGTCGGGGACTCTATGGCAGCGAGATCGGCTCGAATATGGCGCAGGCGTCCGTTGCCGAGCTCGTGGGTACGTTCGTTCTGGTTTTTACCGGCACGGCGGTCGCCGTCGCCGCCATCCTGGAGCGCCCGGCGGTCGGACCGGCCTTCGATTCTCTCTCGGTGCCGCTCGCGTTCGGGCTCGTGCTCGTGGCCTTGGTCGCCGCCCTGGGACATGTCTCCGGGGCTCACCTGAACCCGGCGGTAACCTTGAGCCTCGCGGCCACCAGAAAGTTCCCGTGGAACCACGTACCGGCTTACATAGGGGCGCAGGTCGTGGGGGCGATACTCGCTCGTCGGTCGCTACCTGGATCACGCTCGGCGGCGACGCCCGCGCGAGCGCCTCACTCGCCGCCCCGACGCTCGCGCTGGGGGTGGGGGTGTTGCAGGGTTTCTTCGTGGAGATGCTCATAACCTTCATCCTGGTCTTCGTCGTGATCTCGGTGGCGACCGACGAGCGAGTCCACGCCGCCGTAGCCCCCATAGCGGTTGGTTTCGCTCTGGCGGCCGGGGTATTCATCGGGGGTCCGGTAACGGGCGGTTCGGTCAACCCGGCTCGCGCTCTGGGACCGGTGATCGTGGCCTGGGAGAACTGGAGCACGGTCCTGCTCTACATCCTCGCGCCGATCATCGGCGGAGTCCTGGCCGCGTTGCTCTACGACAACTTCATCGGCAAAGCCGACGCTCCGGAAGAGTAGATCCAGGCCAAAACCAGCCGCGGATAGAACCATAACCTCCGCTGCTACGTAATATAGTGAGATTCCTGAAGACCAACGGCTGGCGGCAAGGAGGATGTCTTGGAGAGGATTTCGCGTGAGAGGTTCATCCGCGTCGGAGCGGCGCTCGGCGTGAGCGCGGCGAGCGCGTCGGTTCTTGCCGCCTGTGGCGGAGGAGAGACCGGCGGCTCTTCTGGCGGCGGGGACACGGGAGGCAGTGCCGGGAGCGGTTCCTCCGGTGGAGCCTCCACCGTGGAGTCGAAGGGCGGTTCGGGCAAAACGACCAAGACGGAGAGTGGCGCGAGCGACAGCGGCGCCATAGCGTCGGAGTCCGAGGTAGCGCCCGGTAGCGCGAAGAAATTCAAGGATGCGGGCAAGGACGCCGTGCTGGTTCGCCTGGACAGCGGGGATTTCGTGGCCTACTCGGCGGTCTGCACGCACCAGCAATGCACGGTCGCTTACAAGAACGGCCAACTCGCCTGCCCGTGCCACGGTTCGATCTTCGACGCGGCGAACGGCGGCGCGGTCACCAACGGCCCCGCCAACCGGCCGCTGCCGGAGATACCGGTCAAGGTCGAGGGTGGTAACGTCGTCAAGGCGTAGCACTCGCCCGTCTCCAGTCGAAAATAAGGCCGTCCGATGGATGAGCGATGGCGGCTAAAGTAGAATGCGCTCATGGACTCCAGTGAAGAGCGGATCGGGCTCAACGGAGCGGCGGCGGTTCTGGGCCTCGCGCCCGAAGCAGTGCGGCGTTACGTGGATGACGGGCGCCTGCGCGCCGAGCGTCCGGAGAACGGCGTCTATAGCCTGAGTCTCGCCGAGGTCCAGGCTCTAGCGCGCGAGCTGGAAGTCGAGAGCGCGGAGGAGGAGATCTTCGAGGGCGAGGTCATGGGGGACGAGGGCGATTCCCGGTCCCGCCTCCCGGCTGTCCCGTTCGAGCGCTACGAACGCCTCCTGCAACAGGGCCAGGACTACAAGACCCGCCTCGAAGAACGCAACCGCCAGATGGAGGACATCCGCGTCGAACGCGACGCCGCCCGCGTCGAGATAGACCGCCTCTGGTCCGAGATAGAACGCCTCAACCTCATCGAGTTCCAGCGCGAACTGCAGGAGAAAACCATCTCCACCCTCGAAGAAGACAAGACGAAGCTCGAAGCCGAACGCGAACGCCTGATCAACGAACGCCTCGAACTTGTAGAGGAGAAATCCGGCCTCGTAGAAGAACGCATCCGCCTCGAAGCCGAACTCCAGGCCATCAAGAACCGCGGCTTCTGGTCCCGCCTCTTCGGCGGATAGGACGCTTTGCCGGTTCAACCCGGAAGTCAAGTTTCTGAGCTTTAGGTCTCAGCCGTCACACGAGTGTTGACACGTCGATTTAGGAACCGACTGCTGGTCAGAACAGCGCCTTCTCGAACCAGTGGTGAGCGTATGGCTCGTCGTTGAACGGAGCAACCTCCACAAACCCGGCTCTGCGGTACAGCTCGATCGCCTCCTTGAGGGTACGGTTGGTCTCCAGATGCAATACTCTCACTCCGTTCTCGCGGGCCAGTGCCTCCAGGCTTTCGAGCAGGCGTCGGCCGACGCCGAGCCCGCGCGAATCCGTATCGACCCACATTCTCTTGAGTTCCGCAGGTTCCGCGCCGTGAAGCTTCAGCGCGCCGCACCCGATGGGACGACCCCGCAGCCGGGCCACCACGCAGTAACCGGCCGGTGGGGTTAACTCCTCCGGGTTGGCTGAGATGCTGATACCGGCGTCGAAGCCCCCGGAAAACCTGGCATCTAGCTCCCTGGCGTAGCGGCTGCAGCAATGCACGACGTCGGGATGGCGGGGATCTTCAACGGCGATGTCCACCAACGCTGCCCGCAGTGTCCGTTCGACCTCAGCGATGGCCGCCAGCAGCCGCTCATGGTGGCTGGCCGGCACTCCGTCGAACAACGCGGCGGCGGCTAGATCGGACAGACGGTCGAGCTCCTGCACCTCCGCGAGCCCCGCTGCAGTCCTGTGCAGCCGTCTCCGCCGCCCGTCGGCGGGGTTCAACTCGACGACGATGAGGCCGTCGTTCTCCAGCCGTCGCACGAGGCGGCTGGCGTAACCCGAATCGAGCCCGAGCCGATCACGCAGTTCGTGCAGGTCCGCACCATCCTCCCCGATCTCCCACAGCAGACGCGAGGCTCCGAGCGGGCGATCTCGCCCCAAGAACGATTCCTCCAGCGCACCGATCCGCTCGGTCACTGTCCGGTTGAAGCGGCGGACCAACGCCACGCTGTCAGCAGCGATTTCTCTGACCATAGTCAGATATTATCAGTGGCCGGTGATGATGCTCAAGAGGTGCGGACCGAAAGTTGCTCTCTTGTGTCGCCGATGCTTACCCACGTTTCTCACGACCATGTTGATTTGCCCATGCGTCCCACACATTGGATAGCGACTTCGACGGTGGGCATGCCGCGTTCTTTGGCTTCGACTATCTTCTTGCGCAGGTCCTCGGAGTAGGCGTTC
>CALMWA010000254.1 GCA_937873125.1 uncultured Actinomycetes bacterium
GACGGTGGTGATCTTCTCGGCCGCGTCGTCGGGGATCTGCGTGCGGTAGAGCGCCCCCGGGAACTGCCGCTCGACCTTCGTGAGCGTGCGCGGGAAGAGCGCGTGGTAGCGGCGGAAGAACGCCGTGCGGAAGAGCAACTCCTGTGGGTAGACGGAGAGAATCGGGTAGAGGATGAGTCCGACGGCCCAGAGGAGCGGCATCTCGCGCGGGAGTTGGAAGAGTTTGTCCGGGAAGGCCGCGAGCGTGAGATGAGGTACGATCAGTTCCCACATCGGAGCAAACCGAAGGGTAGTCCCGTGACAACCGGCGAGAGAGCGCTTGAGGACATCTTGTGGCTCGGCGAGCCGGCCTGCCACGACCGCACGGTCGTCGGCGGGAAGGCGGCCAACCTCAGCCGGCTGGCCGCCGACTACCGCGTCCCACCCGGCTTCTGTCTTGCGGCGCCGGTCTTTAATCGGGCGCGAGCGGATGGTTCCGAACCGTCCGCGTTGCCACCGGCGGTTCGCGACGAGCTTGCGGTGGCCTACGAGGAGCTGGCCGGGCGCTGCGGCGTGAGCGCGCCGGGCGTGGCCGTGCGTTCCTCGGCCGTGGAGGAGGACGGCGCCGAGGCCTCGTTCGCGGGCCAGCACGAGAGCTATCTAAACGTGGTGGGGCCGGACGCCGTCGCCGGGGCGGTACGGCGTTGCTGGGAATCGGTCTGCACTTCGCGGGCGGTGGAGTATCGTCGCCGGCAAGGTCTTACTCCTGAGAGCGTTCGGCTGGCGGTCCTGGTTCAACAACTCGTTGCGGCGGACGTCTCGGCGGTGGTGTTCAGCGCCAATCCGGTGAGCGGCAGCCGGGAGGAGGTCGTGATCGAGGCCGGCTGGGGTCTGGGCGAGAGCATCGTCGGCGGCACGGTGACCCCCGACACCTACGTCGTGCGTAAGGAGGACCTGGCGGTCGTTTCCCGTAACATAGCCGAGAAGCGCTGCATGACGGTGCCTGTTCCCGACGGCACCCGCGAGGTCGAGACCCCAATGTTCCTGCGTACCCGCCCGGCGCTTGATGAGGAGCAGGCCGTGGAGATGGCGCGTCTGGCGCTAGCATTGGAGACGGAGATGGGCTGGCCGGTAGATGTTGAGTGCGCCTACGAGGACGGGCGGCTGTACCTGTTGCAGTGCCGCCCCGTTACGGCGCTCGATGGTTTGCGGACATCTCGACAAATCCGTTGACGGGAGAAGAAAATGACAACGACGACCATGAGCGGACACCCTGAACCTGGCAAGCCCATCCCGGTACCGCTGGATTTTCCGGTGGCGTGGGAGGAGCCCGGCGATGCAAGCCTGTACTGGGAAAGGAACCTCTCCCACTACCCGGATCCCATGCCGCCGCTGGAGTTCGAGCTCGGTGTGAAGACATTCAACGTTCACGGCCTGAACCACGCAGCGGAAGCGTACGACTTCCCCATACGCTTCGATGGCCGCCGCATCAACGGCTACGTCTACCAGGCGATCATCCCGGTGGGCGCCCCGCCGGAGGCGGTCATCAAGGTGATGAACCAGCTCGGTCGCGTGGTGCCGGGTCTGGTCGATTCCATCCAGAACAAAGCGGCGGACGCTCAGGCCAGGAAGTACCTGGAGAAGATGAACCCCATCATAGCCCGAATCGGGGACTACTGGAGTAACGAGCTCTTGCCCGAGGTCAAAGAGCACCTGAGCTATTGGGAGAGCTTCGACTTGCGCAGGGCGACCATGCCGGAGCTCCTGGCTCACATGGAGGAGACGGAGACCAGGACAAAGCGCCTGGGGGAGAGCCACTTCCTGATCGACTTCCCCTTCCTGTTGGCCCCGAGCATGTTCGAAGATCTCTACCGGGAACTGTTCGGGGATGAGAACGGCCTCGAAGCCTACCGGCTCTTGCAGGGCTTCGACAACAAGACGCTGGAGGCCGACCGGGTACTCTGGCGGTTGGGTCGTGAGGCGCTTGCCAGGCCAACGGTCCGTAGGGTGCTTCAAGAACGCGCGGCGGCCGATGTCGTCCCGGAGCTCGAACGGTCGGTCGAGGGCCGAGCCTTTCTCGCCGACCTGCACGCATACCTGGATGAATACGGCCAACGGAGCGATAAGTTCGACACCATAGGCGCTGTGAGTTGGATCGAGGATCCTACCCCCGCGATCAAGAACCTCAAAGACTACGTTGCCCAGCATAGTCGCGACCCGGAAGCAGAGCTGGCGGCGCTCGCCGCCGAGCGCGAGTGGCTGGTCTCCAAAGCACGCGAGCGGCTCAAGGGCTACCCGCGGCCCATCTTGGACCGGTTCGAGTCCCTGCTCAAGTCCGCCCAGGAAGCTACCGTGATCTCGGAGGACCACGCATTCTGGATCGACTACCAGGGCCTGTACCGGATACGCCGCGTCCTGCAAGAGTTCGGCCGCCGGTTCGCCGGGGCCGGGGTGATCGAGGAGCAAAACGACGTTTTCCATCTTACTTCCGACGAGCTGCGGGAGACCGCCAGGGCGCTGCCGGGACTCGACCGGCACGGGCTGGTGCGCGAGCGCAAGACCGCGTTGGAGCGCTTCCGCGCCATCCAGCCGCCACGGGCGATCGGCACCATGCCATTCGGAGAGCCCCCGGACGACCCGATGGGTCGCGCCATCGGCAGGTTCTTCGGCGGGGCTCCCAGATCACAGGTCGAGCCGAACGTCTTGTGCGGCAACGCCGGTTCGCCGGGCACAGTACGCGGCCCGGCGAAGGTGATCCACTCGCTCTCGGAGGCGGACAAGCTGCGGCAGGGTGACGTGCTCGTCGCCGGGACCACAGCCCCGCCCTGGACCCCGCTCTTCGCCACCGCTGCGGCCGTTGTCACCGACACCGGCGGCGTCCTCAGTCACTGCGCCGTCGTGGCGCGTGAGTATCGCATCCCGGCGGTGGTGGGATGCGGAGCGGCTACCGCATTGATCCAAGACGGCCAGCTTCTGGAAGTGAACGGCAGCGACGGAGTTGTCCGGATCGTATCGTAAGCTCGACCAGACGTCGCCGGGTCGCACCTCTTCGGTTTTCGGGAGTAAGGCCGTCGGAGCCGCTTTTCGGGTGGCTCTGCGGTCAGCTTTCGCCTACGCGTCCCTCCCCAGTCCGGCCTCGCGGGTGCGGATTATGGTCTCTTGCGGCCTGCTACTTGCAGCTTGTGGAGGATGTTTGAGACGGGGTTAGCTACCTTGGTGCTCAAGGATAGGAGCCGGGGAAGCTCGGAGTTCGAAGCCCTCTGCGCCTTGAAGCGCAGCATCTCCCACTCACGTTCGATCAGGGTGGAAAAGGTCTCCCGTAGTACGGGAGGACAGGAATGAAGCAGCTGGTCAAGCGGGTGGCGATACCGGGGTTGAAGACTGGCTTTATGCGACACATGACGTAGCGTAGAGCAGGCTAGGGCGTCGTTTCGGCTTGCCACCGGATTATCCGGCCGGTACCACACATAGTTCTCGATCCTCCCCGAGAACTGCCTTGCCGGATCCATCCGACTCACCACCGGCTTTGTTCAGGAAAAAGCGTCCGAAAAAAACACTGGCCGCCAAAAGGATCGCTAACCTACAGCGTATTTCACAGTAGTTGACCTGCTCGACGGTATCCAGCGTGCTCGAAGAA
>CALMWA010000255.1 GCA_937873125.1 uncultured Actinomycetes bacterium
CGCGTCGGAGCGTACTGGATCGAGGAGACGCTCTCGTGGCTGGCGAGGTTTCTCTAACCTTCCGCTGGTCCGACGGCGTCGCCGGGGATTGAGACGGGCTCCAGCGGGCCTATCTCGGCCGCCACTCGGGCTATCAGGCGACCGTCGGCCACGGCTTCGGTGAGGCCGTCCACGTCGGGCCAGTATTCCTCCGGGTCGGTGGTGGCGTATTTGCTTACGAGGTCGTAGGCTACGCGGGTTCCGGCGCCGAGGCGGGGCCGGCCGCGCAGCTCGACGGCGCGGGTGGCTACGGTCAGCTCCAGGCCGGCCATGCGGCGGGCCACCTCGACCAGTTCCTCGGCCTTCCGGACGCCTAGAGGAGCCATGCTCGCGTGGTCTTCGACGCCCTCGGCGATCTGGCCGCGGTAATCCAGCGAGACCGGGTTTGCGAGCACCCGCGCCTCGGCGGCGAGCGAGGCGGAGGTGTAGCCGAGCGGCCGCAGGCCCTCGTCGCCGTCGCGGGCGGCGAGTCCGGTCGGCAGGCCGCTGAACTGGGACCACAGGTGCTTCTGGATGCGCTCGTTGGCTAGATGCACGATTTGGGCGACGGCGATCCGCAACAGGTCGAAGGCCACGGCGAGCGCGACCACGTCGAAGTTTCCGACAGAGATTATGGACTGGTCTTCGATCAGGACGAGCGGATTGTCGCTGGCGGAGTTGATCTCGACTTCCATCGTCCCGCGCGCATAGGCATGCGCGTCGTAACAGGCTCCGTGCGTCTGCGGAACACACCGGAAAGAGAGCGGGTCCTGCAGGTTGCGCGCCGCTCCGGGCCGCCACAGGTAACTGTCCGCCAGCAACTCGCGCAGCCGGTCCGTCGCCCGCGCCTGACCAGGATGAGGCCGCAACCGGGCGGCCTCGGGGTGTACCGTCGAGAGGTTCCCCCCAAACGCCTCCAGCGAGAGCGCCGCCGTTATGTCGTATATGTCCAAGAGATCCGCCACGTCCGCCAACACGAGCGAGCCATGCCCCATCGTGATGCCGTTGGCACTGATGAGCGCGAGCCCTTCTTTGGCTTTAAGGCGTATCGGCTCTAAGCCCGCAGCTCTTAGAGCCTCCGCGCCGGTCATGCGCCGGCCGTTGAATTCGGCCTCTCCACGGCCGATGAGAACCTGACCGATCTCGGCCATCTCCGCGAGGTCCGCCTGTCCAACGGATCCCCCGAGCCGCACAACAGGATGCACCCCGGCGTTCAAGGCGTCCACGAAAGCCCCAACCAGCTCCGTCCGCACCCCGACGCCGCCCTTGGCCATGCCGTTGACCCGCGTGACCATCATCGCCCGCACGATCTCGGCCCCCACCTCAGCCCCCTGGTGGGTGGTGTGCCGGCTGACGAGCTTGGCGGAGAACTGCTCCAGGTTCTCGAACGGAATGCGGTAGCGCGAGAGCGAGCCAACGCCGGTGTTCATGCCGTAGACGAGATCCCCCCGCTCCAATACCCGCTCCACGACCTCCCGAGCCCGCCGCACACGCCCCAGGGCCGCGTCCGATACCTCCACCCGAGCCCCGCGACGCGCGACGCTCACGACCTCCTCTATATAGAGATCATCGCCAGTAAGTACCACCGTCCCACTTCCCAGAGATACCGGGTCCACTCTAACCACCTCCCCTCGATCTCCTCAATGAATTTTACAATTCACTAAACAGCGACACATCCACCGTTTGTGTATAATTCTATTCAATACAGTTTAGCAAGCGCGCGGGGCGCTGGATAGGGTAGGTTTTCGGGTTGGAGATGGGCGAGTGGGACAGGGCCGGGGATCGGCTACCGGGGGTTTTCGACCGGAGCAGACTCTCACCGACGCAGCGGCGGGTGGCGCGGTACGTCGCGGACCATCCTCGGGAGGCGCCGTTCCTTTCGAGCGTGGAGTTGGCGGAGCGGACCGGTGTGAGTCAGCCGACGGTAACGCGGCTGGCGGTGGCGCTCGGGTACGGCGGATACGCGGAGTTTCAGAGGGACTTACGGAGGGCGGTGTTGGGCGCTTCGCCGGAGGCGGAGGGGAACAAGTTTCAGGCATCGGTGGACGACGAGGTCGGCAACCTCCGGGCTTTGCGCGAGCTACTTGGGGACGAGGAATCCATCAAAGATATTGGTCGGGAGTTGGCGGCTTCGGTGCCTCTGGCCGTGATCGGGTTGCGAGCCAGCGCACCTTTGGCGGGGTACTTCGGGTACTTTGCCGAGAAGATCCACCCGGACGTACGACTCATCACCGATGGTGGTAGCGCCGGCACCGACCGCCTCGTCGGAGCCCGTCGCGCCGGAGGTTCGTGGGCTTTGTGCTTCATTATGCCCCGCTACCCGCGGGAAACCCTGGAGATGATGCGCTACGCGCGAAAACTCGGGGTGCAGGTCGCAACCGTCACCGACCGCGATTCAGCGACCATCAGTAGCGCAAGCGAAGTCGTGCTGCCGGCGGGGGTGGGGTCGCGGCTCGTCTTCGACTCCCAGACGGCTGCGATGGCCCTCTCGACGGCACTGCTAGAAGCCCTGTCGGACGCGGCCCCGGAGCGGGCGCAGGCCAGCCTCGAAGACTTCGAGCACCGCGCCGCGACTCTAGGATGGTTCACCGAATGATCACCACCACCCGGAGGGCCCAGGACCGCATCGAAGACCTTTTCAACCTCGCACCGGGCGATGGCAGCGGGGCAAACCGTCCGGCGTTCTCGCAGCAAGAGGCCGAAGCGATGCTGCTAGTAGCGGATTGGGCGCGTCAGGCCGGGCTCGAACCCGGCGTGGACCCGTTCGGGAACCTGTGGTGTCTGCCGCCGGGCGACGGCCCGTTCGTTACCAGCGGCTCCCACGTGGACACCGTCCCGGACGGCGGCAGACTCGACGGGCCTCTGGGAACCGTACTCGCGGTGGAAGCAGCGAATCGGGCCGGTGGGCGGCGCGGCGTGCTCGTATGCGCCGCCGAAGAGGCCGCCCGGTTCGGGGCGGGGACGCTCGGCTCGCGCTGCATGACCGACAAGCTCACCGACTCTGACCTCGCCCGGATGCGTGACGCCAACGGCCACGACGCCTTGAGCGCCCGCACCAAATACCTCGACGCGCTGCGAGAACTACCGATCCTGGAGCAGGCGCCGCTGGAGCGTGTACTCGCGCACGTCGAGGTTCACATAGAACAGCGCGCCGACCTGCGCGAGCGCGATCTCTCCATTGGCATCGCCACCACCATCGCCGGTCCGGTACGCCATCGCCTGAGTTTTGTCGGAGAGGTAGCCCACGCCGGTGAGACCCCCGTCGCCGAACGCCACGACGCCCTGTGCGCTGCCGCCGAGACCGTGCTGCTAGCTGAGAAGCTCTGCCGAGAATACGCGCCGCACACCACCGTCACCGCCGGTACGCTTCGGGTACACCCTAACGCTCTCACAAGCATCCCCGGTGCGGCGGAACTCGGTGTGGACATCCGGAGCGTCGAGGGCGGAAGAGCACAGCGGCTGCTGCAGGATCTACTGCAGGGAGCGCGCGCAGCGGCGGATTCGCGAGGCGTGACGTTGAATGAAGAGCCGCTCTCGGCGTCGGAGCCTACCACGATGGACGCGGCGATGGTACGGGCGGCAGAGAAGGCGTGCGGCGGCCTCGGGATGCGGTACGGCCGGTGCGTGAGTTTCGCCGGGCATGACGCGCAGCACGTCGCCACGGCGACGCCGACAGCGCTGCTGTTCGTGGCTTCGGAGAACGGTGTGAGCCACGCTCCGGGCGAAGCCGCTGATTGGCGGGACGTAGAGGCGGCGCTCGCGGTTCTGGTCGAGCTGATGCAGGGTTTGCTGGGAGGCGTTGCGTGAACGAGTTTCGGGGGATTCCGGCTATCCGGTCGTCCGGGAAGGTGCCAATAGCGTTGGCAGGTGTACGGTGAAGTCCCGCACGGGAGCGGTGCGCGCGGAGCGAATGGATGCGGATTCGGTGGTCGCGGTGGCGAGGGGCGGAGCGCGGGTGAGCGTCGGGGAGGAAGCTCGCGAGCGAGTTCGGGCGGCGCGGCGGCACGTCGAGCGGATCTCCGGCGAAGATACAGCCGTGTACGGTATCAATACGGGTTTCGGGGCGCTGGCGAATACCCGCATCCCGCCGGAGGCGCGGCGGGAGCTCCAGCACTCACTCCTCCGCAGCCACGCGGCAGGTGTCGGTGCGTTCATCGAGCCGGAGACCGTGCGGGTGATGATGGCGATCCGGATAAAGACCCTCGCGATGGGTTACTCGGGCGTCCGGGTGGAGCTGGTCGAGGCGCTGGCCGCGCTGCTGAACTCCGGCGTAACGCCCGCCGTTCCGGAGCACGGCTCGCTCGGGGCGAGTGGAGACCTCGCGCCGCTGGCCCACATCGGGCTGTGTCTGTGCGGCGAGGGATGGGCACTCGAGGGCGGCGAGGCCGTCCCGACGGAGGAGGCGCTGACGCGACACGGTCTCGAACCCTTCAGTCTCGAAGAGAAAGAAGGCCTCTCCCTCATAAACGGCACCGACGGGATGCTCGCCATGCTGATCCTGGCGCTCGCGGACTTCGGAATGCTGTTGAAGACCGCGGACCTCGCGGCGGCGATGAGCGTGGAGGCCATGTTTGGCACGGATCGCGTCTTCCGCGAGGAGTTGCACGCCATGAGGCCGCATCCCGGACAGGCCGACAGCGCGCGTAACATATCCCGGATGCTCGACGGGAGCGGGATCGTCTCTTCCCACCGCGCCTCCGATCACCTCGTACAGGACGCCTACTCGCTGCGGTGCGCCCCGGTGGTCTGCGGCGCGGCGCGGGACACGATGAGCTTCGCCGCGCAGGCCGCGGAAAGAGAACTGGGGTCCGTCACGGACAACCCGGTCGTGCTACCGGACGGGCGAGTAGAGAGCGCGGGTAACTTTCACGGTGAGCCGCTCGCCCTGCCGCTGGACTTCCTCGCCATCGCAGCTTCGGAGGTGGGCGCAATCTCCGAGCGCCGGATCGACCGTCTGCTGGACCCCTCGCGGTCGCAGGGGCTTCCGGCCTTTCTCGCGCCAAATCCCGGCGTAAACTCGGGGTTCATGATCTCGCACTACACCGCCGCCGCTCTCGCCGAGGAGAACCGCCGCCTGGCGAACCCGGCGAGCACCGGCTCTCTGCCAACCTCCGCGATGCAGGAAGACCACAACTCCCTGGGATGGAGCGCGGGCCGCAAGCTCCGGCCGGTCCTCACCAACCTCACCCGCATCCTCGCCGCCGAACTCCTGTGCGCCGCGCAGGCCCTGGAACTTCGTACGCCTCTCGAACCCGCCCCCGCCACCCGAGCCGCGTTGGAGGTCATACGAACGTGGGCCCCCTTCGCCGAAAAAGACCGCTTCCTAGCCGCCGACCTGCGTGAGATGCAGGATCTTGTATCGAGCGGCGAACTGCTCGAAGCCGTGGACAGCACCATCGGGAGCCTCGCATGACCAACGAGAACCCCAACGAACGCCGAGGAGGCAACGATGACGAACGTTAGCAAAGCCGCGACCATCCGGGCGTCCCGCGGCGCGGAGCTCACCTGCAAGGGCTGGCACCAGGAAGCCGCCCTGCGGATGTTGATGAACAACCTCGACCCCGAGGTCGCCGAGCGGCCCGAGGACCTCGTAGTCTACGGCGGCACCGGAAAGGCCGCCCGAAACTGGGAGAGCTTCTGGGCGATAGTGAGCACGCTGCAGAACCTGGAGAACGACGAGACGCTCCTCGTGCAGTCCGGTAAGCCGGTGGCGGTCTTCAGGACACATACATGGGCGCCCAGGGTCTTGATCGCCAACTCCCTACTCGTTCCAGAGTGGGCGGATTGGGCGACTTTCCGGAATCTCGAGAAGGCCGGTCTCACGATGTACGGCCAGATGACGGCGGGCTCCTGGATCTACATCGGCACCCAGGGCATCTTGCAGGGTACCTTCGAGACCTTCGCCGCCGTCGCCGAAAAGCGCTTTGGCGGAACTCTGAACGGACGCGTCTGCCTCACCGCCGGTCTCGGTGGCATGGGCGGCGCGCAACCGCTCGCCATCACCATGAACGGCGGCGTCGCACTCTGCGTCGAGGTGGACGAAACCCGCATCGAACGCCGCATTGAACACCGCTACCTCGATGAACGCATGGACGACCTCGACGAAGCCATCAAGCGCGCCGAAGAGGCGAAAAGAAGCGGCGAGGCAGTCTCTATCGGAATCCTCGGCAACGCGGCGGAAGTCTTTCCGGCGTTGTTAGAGCGGGGCTACGTGCCGGATGTGGTCACAGATCAAACCTCCGCCCACGACCCGCTCGTCGGCTACGTCCCCACCGGCTACGATCTCGATGAAGCCGCCGAACTGCGCGGGTCCGACCCGGAGCGATACATCACGGAATCGCGCGCCTCGATGGCCCGGCATTGCGAGGCGATGGTCGGCTTCATGCAGCGCGGCTCGGAGGTCTTCGACTACGGCAACTCCCTGCGCGGCGAGGCGAAGCTCGGCGGCTTCGAGGAGGCGTACAGCTATCCAGGGTTCGTCCCGGCGTACATCCGGCCGCTGTTCTGCGAGGGGAAGGGTCCGTTCCGGTGGGCGGCGCTCTCGGGCGACCCGGCGGACATCGCCGCAACCGACGACGCCATGCTGGAACTCTTCCCAGAAGACGAGCGACTTTCGCGTTGGATCCAGCAGGCCCGCGAGAAGGTCCACTTCCAGGGCCTGCCCGCCCGCATCTGCTGGCTCGGGGCCGGAGAACGGCATAAGGCTGGCCTACGCTTCAACGAACTGGTAGCCGACGGTACGATATCCGCCCCGATCATCATCGGCCGGGATCACCTCGACACCGGCAGCGTCGCCTCCCCGTACCGCGAGACCGAGGCGATGAAGGACGGCTCCGACGCCATCGCGGACTGGCCGGTCCTGAACGCCCTGCTGGCGACAGCCGGTGGCGCGAGCTGGGTCGCCGTCCACCACGGCGGCGGCGTCGGCATCGGGCGCTCTATCCACGCCGGAGCGCAAGTCCTCGCCGACGGCTCACCCGATGCCGCAGCGCGCTTGGAGCGCGTGCTGACCAACGACCCCGGCATCGGCATCGTCCGCCACGCCGATGCCGGATACGAAGCCGCCCAGGCCGCCGCGAAACGTCTCGGTATCCAGATGCCGATGCTCGACAAATGAACCACCGGATACCCGAAACCGTACACATGTCCGCGCCTTGCGAAAGCGCGGCAATGGCTTGAGATTCACGCTCTTGCCGGACCTTGTGCTGGACGCTCATGGTGTGCGGTCGGGGGTTGGGATTACTGTGGAAGACGGGCGGATCGTGGAG
>CALMWA010000256.1 GCA_937873125.1 uncultured Actinomycetes bacterium
CTGGAGGAGATCCGGGACTACATAGATTGGACCCCGTTCTTCCACTCCTGGCAGCTAAAGGCGAGCTACCCCAAGATCCTCGACGATCCGGAGAAGGGCGAGGAAGCCCGCAAGCTCTTCGCCGACGCTCAAGAACTTCTCGACCGCATCATCTCCGAGAAATGGCTCACGGCCCGCGCCGTCTTCGGCCTCTTCCCGGCCAACCTGCTACCGAACGACACCGTCGAGGTCTACACCGATGAGTCGCGGGAAGAGGTGCTGACCGAGCTTCACTTCCTGCGCCAGCAGAAGCAGAAACCACCGGGCCGTCCCAACCACTCCCTCGCCGACTTCGTCGCTCCGAAGAGCACGGGCCTCGAAGACCATATCGGGCTCTTCGCCGTAACCGCCGGTATGGGCGCGGACGAGGCGGCGCGGCGGTTCGAGGAAGATAACGACGTCTACAACGCCATCATGGTCAAGGCGCTGGCCGACCGGCTGGCCGAGGCGTTCGCGGAGCTGTTGCACCGGCGGGTCCGCAAGGAGTTCTGGGGCTACGCGGCGGACGAGAAGCTGGGTACGCAAGACCTGATCCGGGAGGAGTACCGGGGCATCCGGCCCGCCCCCGGATACCCGGCCTGCCCGGAACACACCGAGAAGCGCACCATCTGGGAGTTGTTGGACGTGGAGGACCGCGTGGGCATCGAGCTAACCGAGAGTTGCGCTATGTCGCCGGGGGCGGCGGTCAGCGGATATTACTTCTCGCACCCGGAGTCCACGTACTTCGGGGTCGCGGAGATTGGGCGGGATCAGGTCCAGGACTACGCTGACCGCAAGGGCTGGACGCTCGAAAAAGCAGAGAAGTGGCTCTCTCCCAACCTCGCCTACGAGCCTGACGAACCGGGTACGGACGATACGGCGATCCCGCAAGCCGTGAGCAAGTCCGCGAGCTAGAGGTTACTCGAATCGAACTTCCTCGAAACCCAAGGTGGTGACGAAGGCACGGATCGAGTCCTCGGCGTTCTGCTCGGCGGTGTCGAGGATGCCATTCTTTCGGGCGGCGTCTTCGACCTTCTGCTCGGCCTCGGCGCGGGCGCGCTCGACCAGACCGTCGTCGGGGCGGAGGTTGAGGGGGCTGTAGTCGCGGTCGTAGACGCGGGTCTCACTTTCGTAGAGGCTGGTTGACAGGATCTCGGGCTCCGGCAACCTCATGGTGACGGTCTCGCCGTCCACCCGCACGTCGTCACGCGACAGCCGTGAGAGATCCACACCCGCCTCGACTTCGCCCACGGCGATGAGCAGCACTTCCTCGCCGGAGAACAGGCGCTCGAAGTCCGTGCCGCCGCTCTTCTTGGTCACGGGGACGGACTCGGTCCAGCGTACCGTCGCAAGCCGGTCGAGGCGCTGGACTCCCTCCACGACGACGGGTCCAGTCGTGGTCTGCTCCGCCCGCTCCTCGTACAGCCACGGTCCGATCACGGGCAGGCTCGCCATGAAGTCGAAGCGGCTGATGCCGACGCCGAGCGCGATGCTCACGAGCACGATGACGAACGCCAGAACCAACGTCGTCCCGAACCCTCCATCTTTTTTGCCCATCCCGCGCCTCCCGAGGACGAATGCCGGTGGCGGAATTCTACCATCCGCCGGACGGGCCGCCGTCCGGGAGGGCGCTACGCCCGGTCGTTCAGGGCGCCTTCGCGCTCGGCGCGGAGTTGGGGATCCGTGCCGGGGACGACGCGCCGGATGAGTCGTTCGGTCCGCTCGAAGAACCGGGTCTTGTCTAGCAGCGGGTTCCAGAACCCGGCGGTGATGCAGTAGTAGGTGTCGTAGGGGCTCTCGTGGTGGATGTCGTGGTGCTCGGCGGAGAGGATGACACCGCGCCGCTGCAGCCAGGCCGGTATCGCCGGAGGGCTCTCCATGTGCGCCCACTTGTGGAACTGGTTGGTCAGGAACGTGGCGAGACAGAGAAAGAGGAAGAACGTCCCGAAAAGATAACCCCAGACCGTCGACGCGACGGGTACTGCGAGCCACACCAGCAGCATTGCCGGCACGGCGACGAGGCTATTGTTGCCGTTGGTGTCAACGAAGTCGTGGGTGGTAATGCCTTTAGGGTCTACGTGATGCTCACGGAAGGCGTCTATAAAGCCCGGTCCGATCACCGGTGTCTCGTAGGAGCCGAAGTTGTCCGCGAGAAAGTGTACGAACCCGGAGAGCAAGTCCGCGCCAAGATACGCGAGAACCGCCAGAACGGGCAGGAGCCACAGGTAGCCGAAGCTGGATGCTCCGGCGTACATCTCCGCTCCGATCAGCGCCGCGAGTATCGCGAATGCCATGATACCCAGGTACTCCAGAACCCGGTGTCCCGGGCTGGTCTCGGAGCCTGGCCGCCTCTCTACTTTCGTCTCTACTTTCGCGCGTTGTTCGATCATGCCCATCTCCTTCTGAAAATATCGTTTCCAGGCGTCAGCGGGTCAATGTCTCATCTTGTGTCAGCCGTGGAAAGAACGTGTTTGCCCTGTATACGGAGGAGGCGGATACAACGATCACGCCCGGCAAGTACTTCGGCCTCAAACAAGGCGAACACTATCCTCGGCCCCGGCGAAGATAACCGATGTACGCCAGCGGCAGAAAACACCCGTAGCTAAAATGATCGGGGAAGGTGGTCGAGAATAATAGGAGATAAGTGATGGAGCAGCGAATAATGGAGGGCGCGGAGCCGTTTCGCTTCGAGGGGAACGATATCGGGGTGCTCGTCTCGCACGGGTTCACCGGGACGACGCAGAGCGTCCGGCCGCTGGGCGAAGCACTCGCCGCCGAGGGCTACACGGTCGCGGGACCACGGCTCGCGGGGCATGGAACGAGCATGGAGGACCACGCCCGGAGCACGGCCCGCGATTGGATCTCCTCCATAGAGGAAGATCTCGCGTGGCTCGAAGGACGCACCAACTCCGTATTCTTCGCCGGCCTCTCGATGGGCGGCATGTTCTCGCTCTACTTCGGCGGTATACGCCCTGACTTGATCAAGGGCATCATCCCCATCAACGCCTGCGTCTTCCTGAACAATCCGGACCTGGCACGCCTCGTCTTCGACCCGCAGGCTCCCCCGACCGTGCCGGGCGTCGGCTCGGATATAAAGGCCCCCGGCGTCACGGAGTTGGTCTACCCGGAAGTACCGATGCCCGCCGTGGAGCCGTTCATGGCTATCATGCGCGTCACCGATGACCTGTTACCGGCCATCACTTGCCCCGCCCTGATCCTGCAATCCCTCGAAGACCACGTCGTCCCGCCCGAGAACGGCCCGTATATCCTGGACCGACTCGGCAGCGCGGACAAGGAACTGGTCCGCCTGGAGAACTCCTACCACGTCGCCACCCTGGACAACGACAAAGAGCTCATCGCCGAGAAGACGGTACGGTTTATCCAGGATCGAACGGGCTAAGGGTCTTCGGGGAGAAGCAAGTAACCATCAAACTCAAACTGCCGACCGGCTAGCGTCTACGCCTGGATGTTCGTCTCATGCCAGCGGGTGTGCTCGCCGAGCCCTTCGGCCTCCGGGAACTCCTCGCCCTTGCCGAGCTGAACGCGAACCGGGGGGAGCATGGTCCCCCGGTCGCAGTTGAACGTGCCTGAGAAAGGCGCCTTGTCGCCGGGCTTGAAGGTCGGGCCGTAGGGCCGGTAACGGGCGAGGATGTCGTCCAGGTTGGCGGCCATCTAGAGCGTCACGGCTCTTGCTTCGGTGAAGCCGGGGGTCTCTAACAGCACCTTAAGGACTTCTTCCGGGACGGGTTCATCCACGGTTACGGCCATCGCCGCCCGCGAGCCGGGTTCGCCCCGGCCGACAGCCATGTTGCCGATGTTGACGCCGTGGTCCCCGAGGATGGATCCAACCTTCCCGATCATGCCCGGTTGGTCCTCGTTGCGGATGAAAAGCATGTACTTCTCCGGTATCACGTCGAAGTCGAAGCCCATCGCCTCGACCAGACGCGGCTGGAAACGTGGCCCGAAGAGCGTGCCGCTCACGACGTTCTCGCCCATCCGCAGCGCGACGAGGCTGGTATAGTCCGCGCTCTCCGACGAATGCGAGGTCTCGACCTTCAAGCCCCGCTCCTTCGCCAGCAGCGGCGTGTTCACGAAGTTCAGGGGCTCAAAGACCATCGAGGCCAGGAGGCCCTTCTGGGCCGACACGTCCAAAAGGCGCGTGTCAAAGTTGGCGACCTCGCCGTGGTACTCGATCTTCAACGAATCCCCCGGACGGTCGGTGAGCTGATACAGCAGGCTCCCCAGGGACTCGCAGAGCCCGGAGAACCGCGCCACGAACTCGGCGCCCTCTCCCACCGGCACCGGCGCGTTTATGGCGTGCATGGGGACCGCGCCGCGCAGGGCCGTCGCCACCTGCTCGGCGGCCGTAATGCCGGCCCGGTCCTGTGCCTCGGCCGTGCTTGCCCCGAGGTGCGGCGTCACGACGACGTTCGGGAGCGTGAAGATCGGGGAGTCGGTGGTCGGTTCCTCCACGAACACGTCCAGGGCGGCGCCGGCGATCTCACCCCCCTTCAGCGCATTGTAGAGCGCCGTCTCGTCCACGATCCCACCGCGCGCGACGTTTATGAGGTAGGCGGTGGGCTTCATTCTGCCTAACGTATCCTCGTTCACCAACCCCATCGTCTGCGGCGTGCGCGGGACGTGCAGGGAGATGAAGTCCGAGTTCTCGAACACTTCGTCCGTGGTCTCCGCCCGCTGGACGTTCATCGAGCGCATCCGGTCCTCGGAGACGTAGGGGTCGTAGGCTAGAACGCGCATACCCATGCCCAGGGCACCGCGCGCCACGAGAGCGCCGACGTGTCCGAGACCGATCAAACCGAGCGTCTTCTCGGCAACCTCCACGCCCTTGAACGCGCTCCGCTTCCACTCGCCGCCGCGCAGCGAGGTATCCGCCGCCGGGATGTGCCGCGCCGCCGCCAGCATGAGGCCCAATGTGTGCTCCGCCGCCGCCACCGTGTTGCTCTCCGGGGCGTTGGCGACGATGATGCCGCGCTTGGTGGCAGCCTCGATGTCTATGTTGTCCACGCCGATGCCGGCGCGGCCGATGGCCTTGAGGTTGTCGGCGCGTTCGATAACCTCCGCCGTCACCCTGGTGGCGCTGCGGATGATCAGGCCGTCGTAAGCGCCGATCTTCTCCAGCAATTCTTCTGGACCGAGGCCGAGTTGCACATCCACCTCGAACTCCTGCTCGAGAAGCTCTATGCCGGCGTCGGCGAGCTTCTCGGGAACTAGTACCTTCAAGCTACCGCTCCACTTCTGGAGAAGACCCGCTGCGCGGCGCCGACTCCCTTGCCGAGCTCCACCGGATGACCGAGTGACTCCAGCGCGAGCTCGGCGGCGGCTATCGTGGCGATGATGTCGTAGGCGTCGAAGTAGCCGCAGTGTCCGATGCGGAAGATCCTGCCCGCCATCTCGCCCTGTCCACCGGCGACCTGTATCCCATGCTCCCGGAACAGCAGCTTCACGAACTGCTTACGGTCAACGCCCTCCGGCACCCACGCCGCCGTAACGGCCGAGTTGAGATCCTCATCCGGCCCGAAGAGCGAGAGGCCCATGCCCTTAACACCCTCGCGCGACGCCCGCCCCAGCAACACGTGCCGCTCGAAGACGTTCTCGATGCCCTCGTCTATGAGCTGCCGCAGCGCCACGTCGAGTTGGATGATGATGCTGACCGGCGGCGTCCAGGCCGTCTGGGCCGGGTCTTTCTCGTAAGCCTTCTTCGCCGCTGTCCAATCGAAGTAGTAGCGCGGCATCGTGGACTGCTCATGCATCCGCATCGCCCGCTCGCTCACGCTCACGAAGCCGAGCCCCGGAGGCGTCATGAGCGCCTTCTGCGAGCCCGCGACCACCACGTCCACGCCCCACTCGTCCGTCCGTAGCTCGCAAGCCCCGAGCCCCGAGACCGCGTCCACGATGGAGACCACGTTCTCCGTCGCCCGCGCGAAGCCCTCGATGTCGTTCACGGTGCCGGTCGAAGTCTCCGAAAGCACGCAGATGGCGGCCTTTATCTCCGGGTCGTTGGCGAGAGCCTCGGCGATCTCGTCGTTGTCAGCCTTCTGGCCCCAGTCGTACTTCAGCTCGGTAACCTCGATGCCGAAGGCCCGGCACATCTTCACCCAACGCCCGCCGAAGTTGCCGCTGTTCACGACGAGCACCCGGTCACCGGGCGAGAACAGGTTCTGGACGGCCCCCTCGAAGGCGCCGGTGCCGCTGGCGGCGTAGGTAAAGATATCGTTCCGGGTGAGGAAGACCTGTTTCAGGTTCTCGTTCACGCGGGTGAAAATCTCGCCGAACTCCGGGGTTCGGTGGTGGATGATCGGGAGCGCCCCGGCCGCGGAGACCTCCGGCGGGATGGGAGTCGGACCGGGCGACATAAGACGATACTTGTTCATCATGGGCTGTGGAGCTTCCTCTCTTACCGCGAGCAAATAGACCGCTATTTTAGACTCAATCGTTGCCCATGGCTACATAGTGGCGCAGATCGTCTACAAGGTGTTGCTTGCACCAAGTAGCCTACAGCTTTCTTCTGCCTAACAGAGCACTGACTGTATTGCGTCAGGTAAGCATCGGCATGTAATGAGTTACAATGTTCGTCTTGAGCCCAAGGTAGGAGAATGGAAACTTTCGCATGGCCGAGGAGCTAGCATCTGTACAAGAAATCGTAGACCTCACGCCTGAGGGAGCGTTAAACAGGGCGAAGACATTCCTTGTAGGAAAAGGTTACCGGGAGGTAAAGCGCTCAGGGAATTCACTAACTGTAGAGCGCTCTCATCCCGATCCTCGTCTCAAAGGCTCTGTGCTCAACTTGTGGATTGCAGCCTTTCCGCAACCGGGAGGTGGTGTCCGTATCATAGTTAGAGGCAACGATCGTGCCGGTGTACAAGATCAGCAAAGCGATTGGATTGAGTGGGCAAACAGATTGCCTAAAAAAGCTTCGGTCAACAAAGTAGAAGGTCCCATTTCACAAGTCCAAGAGCCTCAAAGACCGTCAGAGGACCAAGAGTCAAACTCATTAACATCCGAGAAAGTCGAGGAGTATTTTTATTCTCCGTCGCAGCTTGCCAGTCTGGTAAGTGTATCGGTCAACAAAATGATCTATGCAGGGAAACTGCCTATGGAGGTCATCGAGGGTAAATATTGGATCCCCGAGGATATCGCCGACGATCTGATACGCAAACATCCTAGACGTAAGCCGAAGGGTCCGAAACCGCAACCGCGCCGATTTGTCGTCTCCAAAAAGGTGCAAACATCAACAACCCAAGAATCCTCGGAAGCCGATGTTCCAGAATCTCTTGGGTCCCGAGTCTCGGAGAACGATTACTTTACGCCAGAGCAAATCGCACACGCTCTCCAGAGGACCACCGAAGATGTGGACCGAGTGATTGGGTGGGGTGAAATCAAAACGACGACGATTGAAGGGCGGCATTGGATCTCCCAAGAGGAAGTAGAGAAGATTATCTCCAAACGCCTGAAATCTCGCCAGGACAAAATCAGGAAGCGGCTACCAACACCTCGGCGATTTCGAACTGACCACAACGAGAACTCGTCTAAACTGGAAGCCAACCCTACATCTTCAGAAACTGCTAGCGACTCTACTCCACAAGAAACAAAAGGACAAGAAACTACTGAGCAACAGGTTGTGATCGAATTCTCGGAGCGCGTAGTAATGGAAGCAGCTCAAAGGATGGGGACCTCTATCAACAGAGTTAGACAGATGCTCGCTGAAGGAAAGTTGGTCCTAGATTCATCGAGTGGCCGGTTAGTTAGAGCCAAACTGGACTATGACAATCGACAGAACAAAGAACCGCAAAGCGTAGTGAGTACACCCGAGGCTATGCTGCGGATTGAGCGAGAGGAAAAAGAGCGTTTAGCACAAGAACTAGAACATGAGCGAGAGAAGCATGAGAAAACCAACCTTGATGCTCAACAAGAGATCAGTCAACTGGACGCAGAGATAACAAAATTGCGCTCTGATCTGGAAGCAGAGTGGGCTCAGACAACTGAAAACGCAAGACGTGCGGAAGAGTTTCAAGCGGAGTTAGCGAAAGAGCGAACCCGCAGGCTCGCCGCCGAGAAGCTCGCCATCGTCAATGTCTCTGGCTCCGAAAGCAAAACGCGCAACGAGTACGATCAACAACTCGCAGCCATACGGTTGCAAATCGCAGACATGCAGCGTGAATACACAGCAGAGATCAAGATATTAGAAGATGATCTGGAAGAAGAGAGAACCAAGAGAGTTCAGAGTGAGCGGCGGGCGGACACATTAGAAGATGAGTTGCTTACCCCAAAGACGAGCTGGCAATCGGATAGAGAATTAGAGCTTGAACACGAGCTCGCGCTGGAGAGTGAAGGACGCAAACAAGACACGCTTGACGCCCAGTATGAAATCGACCAGTTGAACGCAGAGTTGGACAATATTCGTAGAGACGGAGGACAGAGCCTATCCTTGCGCGAGGAACTGGCGGAAGAGAAAAGCAAGCGGCTCAATAGCGAAGAACGTCTTGCGGATCTGATGTCAAAGCTGGAAAACAACGAAGCTAAGAGGAAGGATCTCGAAAGAGCTCTATCTATGTTGCAGAAAAAGATCCTTCAGTTAGAAGAAGAGGCTCGGGTGATGAGCGAGGTGCGTAGGCTTCTGAGCGCAGAATCTCAAGTCCAGATAACGGCGACAGAAGATACTGATCCTCCAAAACCATCTCATGCGGACGATCCATCTCAGCAAAACTTTCTCCTGAAAACTCCTTTTGGGCAGAGTGCTTTTCGTCCGCCATTTCCGCTCACGGATCGCGAGATCGAGCTTCTCCGGCTCGTTGCCCGAGAAGGTGAGATCACCGCCGAACAGATCCGAAAGCGGAAAGGTCGTCGAGCCGTCGAGGATCTCAACGAACTCCTTGATCGCCTGGAGATTGAAGGCATGAATCCTATTAAAGAGATCAATGATCGCTACAGCTTCCACCCAGACAATTTGCCCTCTGAATAAGCCGGAAAGGACCCTATGGTCCTGACGAAGCACACCGCCCGCGACATAGTAGATGCTCTCCGCAACGGTACAGTTCCCAGGGCTGGGTTGCACGAATACGCGGTCGGCCTGGAGCAGCATATGCGGGCGATGGAGGAGCAGCTAGAGCGGGTCTCTACGGGTCGAGGACAAGTAAAGTTCGTGCGAGGCGAGTACGGGGCGGGAAAAACTTTCCTGACGCATCTATTGTTGGAGACAGCTCTCAAGAAAGGGTTCGTCGTCTCCAACGTAGTGATCTCCAAAGACACACCCCTACACAAATTAAACGAGGTCTACCATGAGATCGTCGCCAACCTCAGCACGCCCAGGGAGAAGACTACCGCACTCAGAGGACTCCTGGATCGCTGGACGCACCGCATAGAGGAAAGACTCATGCGGCTCGAAGGGCTTGAAGAGAACGACCCGCGTCTCGAACACAGAACCGCCGAGGAAATAGAAGAGAAGCTCGCGAGCCTCGCTGCAGAGCATTCTGCGTTCTCGGCCGTACTGCGCGCTTATTATCTAGCCAACGTGCGTGGCGACTATGCGCTCGCGCAACAGCTCGTCGGCTGGCTCTCCGGTGAAAAGAACATCGGCATGAGGGCGAAGCGGGAAGCTGGCATAAAGGGTGAGATCGGCCAGACTATGGTTTTCTCTTTCCTGCGAGTCTTGGCGGCGATGGCGCAGCAATCCGGCCGTGCAGGACTCGTGGTGGTGATGGACGAGGTTGAGACAATCACACGCATCCCGAGGCGGGACACCCGCGAGCAGGGCCTGCAAAACATTCGTGAGATCGTAGACGCTGCTGACGAAGGCCGGCTGCCAGGCTGTTACTTCGTTTTCACCGGTACCCCAGCCTTCTACGATGACCGAACCGGCGTGCCGGCCGTAAGACCCCTCAACGAGCGCATCCGGCTCGAAGACCCGAACGATCCTTTTCCCAACTACAGTCAAGCCCAGGTAGTCTTGCGTGCTTTCAACCGCGAGAAACTTCTGATCGTCGGCGAGCGTGTGCGAGAGATTTACGAGATCGCTTACGGTCCTCTCGACCGCTCCCGCGCCTCGGACCGGCTCCTGCAATCCCTGGCTGACCGACTCACCGCTAAGTTTGGAGGCCACGTCGAAGTCGTGCCGCGTCAGTTCCTACGCCAACTCTTGGACGCATTCGACCGGGTAAGATTCTACGATGAGTACAATCCCTTGAGCGACCTCGACGAAGACGTATCCCAGCAACTAACTCATGCTACTCTCACCGAGGTCGAGGAAGACTACGTTACTTTTTAGAAGGTCACAGATTGACTACTTCCGCATATTTTGATCTCTCCGAGCGGATGCGCCACGGTATCTCGTCCGTTCTGCAGTGGTCTGAGCTACGCCCGGTTCAGGAACTCTCGATAGCAGCCGTGCGTGAAGGCAAGAATTCTCTCGTCCTTGCCCCGACCGCAGGTGGGAAGACCGAGGCTGCTTTCTTTCCCATACTCGATAGCCTTCACCTGGAGCCGCATAGAGGAGTCGGTTGCATCTACGTATCCCCACTCCGGGCTTTGCTCAATAACCAGGAGGGAAGAGTGCAGCAACTTGCGGGCCTGGTAGGACTCGGAGCCTTCAAGTGGCATGGCGATG
>CALMWA010000257.1 GCA_937873125.1 uncultured Actinomycetes bacterium
GAGCATGCGCCGGTTCTCGGCGGTCAAATCGGCAGCGGTCCAGTGCCGAAAGGTCGGGGAGCCCGTGCGCAAGTCGAGGGCGACGTCGTGGATCGCGCCGGCCGTGCAACGCACGAGCTTTACTTCCTCGTGCGGGGCGGCCTGATAGTGCATGCCGCGCAGGGTGCCTTTCTTATTGTTGAAGGAGATGCTGCACTGGGCGAGAGCCGTTTCGAGGCCATATGCCTCGAACTCCTCCGGATTCCAGGTGCGAGCGAAGAAGCCGCGCTCGTCTTCTATCCGTTCGGGATCTATGACGTAGACGCCCTCTACTTCCGTGGCGGTGAAGATCACAGGACCTTCACCTCGGGGACCGGGACCACGAACCGCCCGCCGCGCCGCCGGTACTCTTCCTGCTGAGCCAGGATCTCCTCGGCGAAGTTCCAGGTGAGCAGGAGTACGTAACCCGGCATCTCTTCCAACAGCTTCTCCGGCGGGTAGATGGGCAGGTGCGTGCCCGGTGTGTAGAGCCCCTGCTTTACGGTGCTCCGGTCGGCGACGAAGTCGAGCGTCTCCCGGCCGATGTCGCAGTAGTTGAGCAAGGTGCTGCCTTTGGCGGACGCGCCGTAGGCCGCGAGGCTCGCCCCCTCCTCCTGCAAGCCCCGCAGCAGAGCTATCAGGTCAGCCCGCAAAGACTCTACCGACTCGCCGAAGCCGCCGTAGAACGCCGCGTCGTCCACACCCCAGGCGGCCTCTTCCCGCAGTAGATCCGTGACGGCTTGCGACCTCTCGGGGTTGCCCTCCTTCCTCGCGGCGAAGACGCGGAGAGATCCACCGTGGATGGGGACTCGCTCGACGTCCACGATGATGAGGCCGTGGCGGTCGAAGAGACGGTCCAGGGTGGTGAGGGAGAAGTAGCACAGGTGCTCGTGGTAGATGGTGTCGAACTCGCGGCCGTCGATCATCTCCTTCACGTAAGGCGCTTCGATCACGGCGACGCCGTCGTCCTTCAGTAGCAGCCTTACACCCTCCACGAAGCCGTTGAGGTCGGCGACGTGGGCGAGGACGTTGTGCGCGTGGATCACGTCGGCCCGCCATCCCTCCTCCGCCAGCCGCCGGCCCGTCTCCTCCCCGAAGAACTCACATAGCGTCGGGATGCCGCGCTCCTCCTCGGCGACGCGGGCGATGTTCTTCGCCGGCTCGATGCCGAGCACGGGCACGCCCTCGCGCTTGTAGTACTGGAGCAGGTATCCGTCGTTGCTGGCTAGCTCCACGACCAAGCTCTCCTTGCCCAGCTTCCGGGCAGGGACGATGCGGCTCACCAACTCTTCCGCGTGGCGGAGCATGGTGTCCGAGAATGAAGAGAGGTAGAGGTACTCACCGAACAGTTCCTCGGGCGGCACGGTCTCCGTGATCTGGACGAGCGAGCAATGCGGGCAGTACACGAGGTCGAGCGGATACAGTTTCTCCGTCTCCCGCAACTTCTCCTCGGTGAGCAGCGCGTTTGCGAGCGGCGTCTCGCCCAAGGAGAGCACGGTGACGAGACCATCGTGGCCGCAGGATCGGCAGGCGAACGTCCCGGCGCTCACGCGGCTCCCAAGAACTTCTCGTACCAGCGGATGGTCCGGTCCAGACCCTCGTCCAGGGTGAAGAGGGGTTTCCAGCCGAGAACCTTGCGGGCTTTCGCGGCGCTGAGGTACTGGTGCGGGATCTCGTGCCGCGCCTCGTTCCGCACGTCGGGCGCCAGTCCGGATTCCATGCGGTCGAGTATCTTCCGCACCAACTCCAGCACCGGCACCTGCAGCTCGTTGGAGAAGTTGAACGCCTCACCGCGCAGGCCGGGGTCTTCGGCCAATTTCTCGGCCAGGAGCATGTTGGCGGCGGCGCCGTCCTCGACGTAGAAGTAGTCTCGGATGTAGCTGCCGTCGGAACGGATGATGGGACGCTGGCCGCGCGTCACAGAGCGGATGGTGCCGGGGACGAGGCGGTTCCAGTTCAGGTCGCCACCGCCGTAGAAGTTACCGCAGCGGGTGACCGCGACGGGAAGGTCGTAGGTGGCGGCATAGGACTGGGAGATCAGGTCTGCGCAAGATTTGCTCACGTCGTAGGGATGCCGCCCTTTGAGCGGCGCGTCCTCGTCGTAGGGCAGATCGTCGTGGTCGCCATAGGCCTTGTCCGAGGAGGCAACCACGATCTGGCCGACCGCCGGACTGTGACGGCACGCTTCGAGCAACGCCCACGTCCCGGCGACGTTCGCCTCGAAGGTGGAAACGGGGTTGCGGTTCGCGATGGGGACGATGGTCTGGGCGGCGAGGTGTATCACGGTCTCTACCTCGTACTCGCCGAGGGCACGCTCCAACAGCGCCTGCTCCCGCACGTCGCCGCGCACGACGGAGACGGACTCGATCAGGCCGCCCCGCACCAGCTCGCTGCGCGGCACCCAGTCACGCACGAGGCAAACAACGTCCGCGCCCGCCTCCACGAGACGCCGCACGAGCCAGCTACCCAGAAGCCCCGTCGCGCCGGTGACGAAGACACGCCGGTCGAGCCAGAAGCCGTTCGACCCTCCGGTCACTTCCACGTCTTCCACGGTGCATCTCCCTCGCGCCACATACTCTCCAGGAGGCGTTTATCCCGCAGGGTGTCCATGCACTGCCAGAAGTTATCGTGACGGTAGGCGACTAGCTGGCGATCCTCGGCCAGGTTCTCCAGCGCGTCGGCTTCGAGGCTGCTTTGGTCGCCTTCCAGGTAGTCGAAGACGCCCGGCTCGAAGACCAGAAAGCCGCCGTTGATCCAACCCTCCCCGATCTGGGGCTTCTCCGTGAAGTCCGCGACCAGATCTCCATCGAAGACCAGCCCCCCGAATCGCGCCGGTGGCCGGACAGCGGTGACGGTGGCGAGCCGCCCGTGCGAACGGTGGAACTCAAGCAACGCGCGTAGATCCACGTCACCTACGCCGTCGCCGTAGGTGAGCATAAAGGTCTCGTTCAGGTAGGGCTGCAGCCGCTTCAGGCGTCCGCCGGTATTCGTCTCCGGGCCTGTGTCCATGAGGTGGACCTTCCACTCCTCAGGCTCCCTGGTGTACTCCTCAACCTTGCCGGTGGCGAAGTCTATGGTCATGCTGCCGGAGAGGCCATGGTAGTCCAGGAAGTAGCGCTTGACCTGCTCACCCTTGTAACCCAGGGCCAGGAAGAACTCCTCGAATCCGTGGTGGGCGTAGTGCTTCATGATGTGCCATAAGATCGGCCGGTGCCCGATCTCGACCATCGGCTTCGGCCTCAGCTCGGTCTCCTCCGAAAGCCGGGTGCCAAGACCGCCGGCCAGGATCACGACCTTCACGACGCAGCCTGTCCTTCCGGCGCTACGACCGACTTAAGCGACCCAGCACCAAGCGCCTCTCCGGTAATGTCGAAGCCGGCGCGCCGGTTGCTCGTGCGGATCTTGGAGGGTCTTTTCGTGGTCACGGCTTGAAGATCAACCCCTGGCCTGTCGGCATAGCCAACACCCGGACACCCTTAATGGAGGCGAACTCGTCGAACGCTACCTTCTGCTCATAGTGCTGCGTCCAGCCGTAGTCATCTAGGACCACGACCGCTCCGCTGACCAGCTTGTCCCAGAAGAACTCAGCTGCCGCTATCTCCGGCTCTACGCAGTTCATATCGATAGATAGGTAGCAGACTTCGTCCGTCGTGACCTGACTCAGCGTGTCCGGCACGGTTCCCTTTATGATACGAACGTCGAAGCCCTTGAAGGTCTCCCGAACAGCACTGTAGCACTCTTCGTAGCCACCGGGACGTATCCCGCGAACTTTCTCTCTCTCGGATATGTACTTCTCGGACAGCCCCTCGAAAGTGTCCAGCAGGTAGAACGTTTTGTCGAGGCCATCGAAATTGACATAGTGCATCACAGTCCTGGACAGACCGCCTCTATTCACACCGCACTCCACGAAATCTCCCGGCAGAGACTTCGCCTTGTCGGCGGCCCAGCAGGCGACATAAGCCCGCCACTGGATATCCTCTTCTCCCCAGGAGCCGGTGTCCTTTCCGAGAGCATAAGCCTCGGCGAACAGCGAGTCTTGCATGAAGTCGCTGTTGTGGGTGGTCGCCATGCCATCCCGGTTGTAGGTCAACGGCCCTTTAACCAATTCGTCCGATCCCGTGTTTGCCACGAATCTCTTCGCAGTCTCGCTCATCTTGATCCGAGCCTGCCCTTTGAAAGAGTTTGCGAGGCGCAGTGTTCTCGCCTTCTGTCGTCTCAGCGCGTCCTTTAACGTAACAACCCCCATCCCGCTACTCCTTGATCACTCGATTAGTCGATATATCTGACGCCTGCGGCGCTGTTTGCATTTCCGGATCGAATTCCGTGCCCCATTGCAGGAGAGGCCTGACGACACCCGGCATAGGGCCGGCCCAATCTCCGCGCGCCGAGTCTCCGTCGAGGCTGTCGAACACCCGGAACGCGACGGCATCGCGCTCGAAGGCATGGACAACCAGCGGCCTTACGGTACTCACGGCCGCGGAAACAAGAAGGGGGCCTTCGGACAGAAAGTTGCCAGGCACCCATGCCGTACTCACGTAGCGTCCTTTGGAGCGCGACTTTCCACGATACGAAAGATCGTAGTCTCCCGAGACGAAGACGCAAACACCTTCTTCATTGAAGAACTGCAGGCTCGGCGACAACGCATGACCGTCTTCGAGCACGTCGTACTCCACCTCGATCCCAACCGGACAGCGGATGTCCACGGCACCGGTGACGTGGCCGTCCTCCGTCCGCACGCGCACGGCACGCAGGCGGGCGATGTCGTTACCGGGGGCTTTATCTAGAGACCACTCGCGCGCCGCGGCGGTCTCCTGTCCCGAGTTCAGGTACGCGCCG
>CALMWA010000258.1 GCA_937873125.1 uncultured Actinomycetes bacterium
TGTTCTTAGCGTTTCCTGTAAAGCCCTTGGCTAACGCGACGCTTGCCATCAGCGCCACCACTAAAGCCATCACCACAACCAGTACACTCGCTCGCCTCATACTTGCCTCCTTACTCTAACGGGCGTGCTTCGAGACTACCCATACGCCGGGAGTCCCTTGTCAAAAGGGTTATTGGCACACGAGGAACAAAACTGTAGTCGATTCACATAAAATGGCCCAAAGTGTGTATAAGCAGTAACGAGGGCGCACGCCGAGAAAAAGCCGGAGCCCCGATAAGGGGCCCCGGCAGGCTTAGGCGACGCCCTACGCGTACTTCTGTGCCGCTTGCTCCAATGATGGGGTGGCTTTTTGCAGGTCCTCGGGTGTCATCACGAGGTTGACCTTTATCGTCGCACCCATCCCGAAGAAAAGGGGCTCTGCCACGGCGGGCAGCTCGGAGGCGTCGTCCATGTTGACGATGAGGTAGCCGCCCCGGGCACCGTCCACGTCCGTGAAGTACGCCGCCTCGGGCTTGAGGTCTTCCATTATGGACTGGAGTGTTTGGGGGAAGGTCCCGTCCTTGATGGTCGCGTTGGCCTTCTCCGTGGGCACGCGAAAACTGAGCATGAAGCGCATGGTCTATCTCCTCCTTTCCGGCTCTTGATCGGGCCCGGCTTGCTCGTTGGCTCTACACCTCGAAAACCGTAACCTCGTACTGCTCCACGCTTGCCACCGTTCCTCCGGCGGCCTCCGCCGCACCACTACGCACGCGGGACACCGCTTCCTCAGTGGCCCGCAAGGCTTCTTCGCTCTCCCAGAGAGCCACTCCGAGCAACTTGCCGCTCTGTCGATCACCGAGGGCGATGAACCCCTTGAACCCGTCCATCTGCTTAAGCTGCGGCAGGACTCGCTCCCGGACGTGGCGTATGCCGTCGTCGAACCTCTCTGGAGAACCCTCCAACGTGGTCACCCGTGCGTGCATGCCGCTCCTCCTTCCAGTTCGCGCGGCAGCCGGTTGCACCACTGGCTCCGCACGCCCCGCTGGTGCCCATCTCGCCTGGGGCGTGGTTCTCGGCCTCTGTCCGCATGTGCCAACCACACCCTATCAGGGGCGTGCGTTTCGGTACATACCCCAAACGGGGGATCTTTGCCAGGACGATAAGGCCGGGGCTCTCCGTAAGGATACCCCGGTCCGGAGTCAACAATTCTCAACAGGCACTGAAGGCTAGTGCCCTGTCGTATATGCGTTCAGTACGAGTCTAGTTCTTCCACTTCCATGAGCGTGGTGGTGTGTTGAAAACTAGCCAGTATCGAGCAGTCTTGTGTACGGTTGTCGCGAACAGAGTCGGATCACTTGGCCTCGGTATGTAAGCATTGGCCCCGAGATCGTAAGCCTCTTTAACATCTTCCCGCTTGGCCGAAGAGGAGAACAAGGCAACCGGCACACTCCCGGAGCGTTCATCGGCGCGGATGCGTCTTAGTACCTTCATCCCCTCCTCCGTACAAAGCTCGAAGTCCAAAAAGACTGCCCGCGGCAGCTCATTAGCACCCGATAGGTAATCCAACGCTTCATCTCCGTCGCGCGCTACTACGATCTTGCAGCAGACGTCTGACATGGTGTGCATAGCCGCCGCAATCTCGCTGGATCCATCTCCAATAAGGAGTAAAGAACCGCCTCCTCGCATTTGGCCCCCCCTCAGTGGCTTACGAGCTATGTATTCGCTTTTGCAGATACTTACCTCATTATAGGCACCAACGGGCTCAGGCTGCTGAAACAGTAGGTGCGATGAGTTTGGATACCACGGTATCCATTCCAAATGAAGGTGCTCTATCGCATAATTGGGCTCGGGACCCATCCAGGTATGAGAAGAGCCGGAGCCCCGAAGGACCCCCGGCCCGGTTGCTATGTCAGCGTAACGGTCCTAGGCGTGTAGACCTCGTGCGCAGGGTGGAACGTCACCTCCGGCTCAACTTCGATACCGAGCTTAGCCATTGCAGGCCCAAGGCGCTCGTTGCCAAATGCGTCGAATGCCGCCTCGCTCTCCCAGGCGTCGATGTTATGGCAGTCGCTTCCCTCCCACCATGTGACGTGCGAGTAGCCACCCTCGGGCGGACGCTCGAGCCAGCCAACCTCGGCTCTGACGCGGTCATATTGCTCGGGCGAAACACCTTGGAGCACAACGTGAACGACAACGGCC
>CALMWA010000259.1 GCA_937873125.1 uncultured Actinomycetes bacterium
GACTTCGCTTCAATGCCTGAGTTGAAGATTGGCGAGAGTAGCAGCGAATTCTTACACATCGTGCATGCTGCTACCAAAATGGCCTTTCACTATAAAACGATCAAGGTTACGCCGGTATTGGCTCGTAACTGGGAGATAAGCCGGCGTGTCATGGCAAAAAGCGTACACAAAGTGAAGCACTGGCGCATTCTATGTGGCGATTACTCTGAAGCTCCTGACGTGGAAGCAACGTGGTTCATAGACCCTCCGTATAAAGCCTCGTCGGGACAAGGTTACAGACACGGAAGCGACGCGCTTGCCTACGATATGTTGGCGGATTGGGTACGATCAAGAGAAGGACAGACGATCTGCTGCGAAGGCGAGAGCGGCGACTACCTGCCTTTTGAGCCACTTCTTAAAAACTGCAAAGGTGTAGCTGGCAAGACAAGCATGGAACGTATTTACTGCTACCCGAATCGGATGACAGATCAACTCAGTCTATTTGCCTCATCTTCTAGTATCTGACTTTGAGAATTATTTGCGCATGCTGGTTCGAGGATCTTTTTGCGTAGGCGAATGAACTCTAGTGTGATCTCGATCAGATCATTGTCGATGTATTTGAGGGCGTCTTCGAGGGTCATTCTGTACGCAGATGTTAGTGTCAACGCCTTGTCGGCGAGCAACCGCTTCATGCTAGACTTGAGAGTCCCGTAGATAGGGAGAGGCCATGGCTGAACTGATGGATCGCATCACGGTAGACTCGGAGCAGTGCGGCGGGCGTCCCTGCATTCGCGGGATGCGGATTCGGGTGAGCGATGTCCTGGATCTCCTGGCGAACGGGCTCTCTTCCGAGGAGATCGTCAAGGAGATGCCCGATCTCGAACTGGAAGATATCCGCGCGAGCCTGCGGTTCGCGAGCCGTAGGCTGGATCATCCCGTCGTCGCTGCTTGATCGTCTGGATCGACGCTCAACGCTCGACTCTCCCCTTATCTGGCACGGTGGCTCACCTCGGAGTTCATGTATTCGAGTGAGCCGTCAGTAGTCCAGTGCCTCCGACGCGCCTAGCAGATCGTCCGTTGAAACTTCCGAGGCCTCCGCGGCCGGGCGGGAGAGGTAGAGATCTGCGTGGTACCAGCCGGCCTCCTCCTTGCCGGCGGGGTCTATGCCCGCGGCGGCGAGCTCCCGCAGGACGTGCTCGCGCTCGCCGGCGTTCTCGAAGCGCCGTTGCGGGAAGGTACGGGTGGAGAGCTTCTCGGTGTCGAGGCCGCGACGGGCGAGCACGGAGGCGATGGGGGAGTAGTCCACGAAGCGTACCGCGAAGGCGGCGACCCACGGCGAGGTACGGTCGTCGGGCCTGCCGTTTGGCGGGTTGTCCATGATGCTGGAGAGCACGCGCTCGAAGGTGCGCTCCCAGATATAGCCGACGCCCCCGGTGACGGTTACGAGTCCGGCGCCTCGCGCGGCCCGGCGTAGCGCCCCGGTCGGTTCGTACGCCTCCAGGTTCTCGGCGGTCCCCGCGTCCAGAAGGCCCGCCCGGAGCGCGTAGGAGACGGCGTTCGTGGCCACGTCGGTGCCGACGACCTCCGGGGGCGACGGATTCCTGCGGCTCGCGTAGAACGCGGCATCGGTGGTCGTCAACTCCTCGCTGGAGAGTTCGGTTAACTCCTTCGAGTCGTAGTGCGCGTAGAGATCGTCGAGGATCAGGTCGTGCTTGAGCAGGGTGGCGTTCACACCGTAGGAGCAACAGAGGTCGAGGACCCTGGGCGGGGGTCCGCCACCCCGACGCATCGCCCGCAACAGCGCGGAAAAGACGCGGCGTCCGTGCTCGGGGGCCCGGTAGTCGAGGGCGCCGAGGGCCTCGAAGTATCCTCTCGGGTCCGGCAGGTCGTAGACGCCGTCGAAGTTCGCCTTGCTCTGCTCGTTGTGCCGGGCGTAGGGGTTTGACAACGTTTCGCATCTCCTCTGACGTGTCCGGCTCGCGAGCCGTTACGCAACATCGAGTATTCTACGCGCCCGGCGAGGTAGAAAAGTATCTCAGTTGACCGTAGCGCGCCGCGCATTATAGTCGAGGACCGCATGCGCGGAAGTACGCGCCGTTAGCTGGCGAAAAGCAAGAGATAAGCCAGGTATCCGAAGCCGCCGACGAGGGTCGCGGCTACCACTATCACCGCGATCTTACCGAACACGGATGCGTGCCA
>CALMWA010000260.1 GCA_937873125.1 uncultured Actinomycetes bacterium
CATCCACGATTCGCGGTGCGGCAGGGAGGCGCAAGACGGGTCGAGCGAGCGCAGGTTCCCGCCGACGACCACCCGGCCGCGGTCGATGACATAGATGACGTCGGCGTTGCGCACGGTGGGTTTGGATCCGGCCGACTGCCGCCCAACGCGAGCGTATTCCTTGGGTATGCGCCAGCGACTGGGGCTCGCGCAGGCGCTTATGGAGAAACCTCGCCTACTCCTTTTGGACGAGCCAACGAACGGTCTTGATCCGGCCGGGATCATACAGTTACGTGGGCTTATACGGAGGTTATCTGAGACTGGGGTGGCTGTCTTCATGGCCAGCCACCTCTTGACGGAGGTCGAGCAAGTCTGTGACCGTGTGATGTTGGTGCGTGAAGGACGCCTGGTAAAAGAGCTGAGCAAGGAACAGAGTAGGGCGGCTCCGATGCTACGTCTGACCGTCTCGACCGAGGCCGACATCGCAGCGCTCCTCAAATGGGCGCAGCAAGTGCAGGCTACTGTCAAACCCGTGGATGGATTCCCGCTCGTTCTGAATGTGATCACGGACAGGCCGACGCCACAGGTGGTTCGAAAACTGGTGGAGGCGGGAATCAACATAGAAGAGCTCACCAAGGTTCACCGAACGCTGGAGCAGGAGTTCATGGCCCTCGTCGGACCCTCGCCGCCATGATAAGAAGGGTGGGACGAATGCTCGTCTTCGACGTGTTGTGCTCTTTGGGCTCCCGAAGGTGGCTAGCCGTACCCCCGATTTTGTTTCTAGCCGGGTGGCTCGCAGTCGACTACGTGCAGTACGATTTCCAATCCCAAAGAGCACGTATTACCAACGTCTGGGATGGTCCATTATCGACCATGGCGGACGCATCACTCGTGGTCTTCGTCTTTGTACTCGGCTTCGCCCTCGTGACCGGTGATCTATATGTACGCAGCCTCTCTTCGGGGAGAGCCGCCATGACACTCGTGCGGGCACGCACGAGGGATAGCTGGTGGGCCGCAAAAGTTGGGGCGCTAGGTGTGCTCGCGCTAGTTTACTCCGCCGTTAGCTTCTGTTCCATTCTCACGGCGAGTGCCTTTCGGCTGCCCCTCTCACTGGAACCGAGCAAGGCGTCCGAGGCCCCTTGGAACTCTCCAGAGAGCCTCTACCCCAGATTCGTCGAGCTACCAATTCCGCTGTTCTTTATCGTCGTCGTCCTGTATACCGCGCTCGCGCTCTGGGCCGTCGGCGCAATCATACTCTGGATCTCTGTACTTTACCCTCGTCCGGTTGTGCCGGCTACGGCGGGCCTCCTGTGGGTTATCCTTGGATCTCCATTGATAGCTCCCCTGTATCAACGAGAAGGGGTCGGAACCCTGGACCCCATGTACCATGTCAGCTATGTGATACATTTCACCACGTCAAGTAACCAGGCTACGCCGTGGGTTTCCTCCTTGAGCCTACTTGCTGCGACCCTTTCCCTCGTATTATGTGCAGGAGCATGGAAGCTGCGTCGCACTGATATGTAGTTGTTAGCAGAACCTTTTCAGCCCTTCGATATCGGCAAGTTCTGACAATAAGCGTTATCCGAAACGTCTGCTATCCTGGACTTCCGATAACGTGGTCGCCGCCGGATCGGAAGATGCGGACGACGTTCAAGCCGCTTTCGCGGGCGGGCTTCGCCGCCCGCTCAGGAGGAGATAGAGGCCAACAAGGACGATAGCGCCGCCGAGAGCCGTGGCGAGACCGGGGCGTTCGGCCAGGATCAGCCACGCCAGCAGCGCTGCGGCCACCGGCTCGACGAGGACCGTGGCCGAGATCACCGACGCCTCGACATAGAGCAAGGCCCAGTTGAAGACCGTGTGGCCCAGGATCTGGGGTCCCAGGGTTATAGCGAAGAGCCAGAACCACGTCTCTCCCGAATAGCCCCAGAGCTGGTCGCCGGAGGCGAGCGCAGCCGGCAGCAGTGTGAGCGCCGCTGCCGTGTAGACGACTATGGAGTAAGGAAGAACGCCGAGGCCCCCGGTGCGCGCCCGGCGGCCGATCAGGAGGTGGACCGCTATCGTCACCGCCCCGATCAGTGCCAGTACATTTCCGAACAAGGCGGCCGAACCAACCGAACGGTCCCCGGCTATCAGGACCGCGCCGGCCACCGCGACCAGGATGCCCGCGAACGAGATTAGCGAAGTCTTCTCACCAAGCGTCAGGTAGGCCAGGATCGCGACGAAGACCGGCGCCGTGCAGACCAGTACCACGCTCGCCGCGACGCTCGTGTAGTCGAGAGAGGAGATCCAGAACCCAAAATGCGCCCCGAGCAGCACCCCCGAGAGAACGAGCCATCCGAAACCACGAAGCTCCGGCAGCTTCTCCCGGCGCACGGCCGCGATGGGGATCAACACCAGGACACCCAGGACAGAGCGCCAGAACGCGACCGCGAGCGCCGGGGCGTCCGCGAGCCGGATAAAGATCGCCGCCGCCGAGATCGCCAGCACCCCGACGGCTATCGCCGGAAGCGCGAGCCTACTCCGTGCCTCATCCTGTACCAAACCGACGCCACCAGCTCTCTAACGAATTGTCCCCGGCGCATCCACGGCACACGCCACATCGGGCTACTATACACCGGCTCCGCCCACGCCCGGAGCCCGGCCTCCCGGAACGCCCGAACCGTCCGCGGACAGTGCAACGGGTCCGTCACGGCCCGCACCTCCCGGATACCCCATCGTCGCGAGATCTCCGCCACCAGGAGCGCCGATTCCCAGGTGTTCACGGCCCGGTCTTCAAGCAGCACGGCACTCTCTGGAACTCCGGCCTCCTTCAACAAGCGCGCCATAATCTCCGCCTCCCGCGGCGGATGCTCGCCAAGCCCCCCCGTGGGGATCAAAAGGTCCACCTCACCCCTCCGCTGTAGATTCGCCCCGTGCCGCACCCGCGCCTCCAGCGTCTTGCTGGCACGGCCTCCCGGCAACACCTGCGCCCCCAGGATAACCGCCACCCGAACCTCAACCTCCCGCTCGTCGTAACGGAACGGCACCTCGCCCCCTTGATACACCTTCACGAGCGTCACGGCGTCGCCAAGTATCTCTCGCGGGGAAGGCAGCCTCACGCGCCACCCCCGTAAGTTCGCGCCTGCTCCAGGTCTCGTGGCGAGTTTACGTTCATCAGGAAGACCGCCGGGTCTCCAAACATTCTCAACTCAGCTTCATCCACGTACCGGACGTCCGGCAAACCATACAGAAACCTCGACACGGACCGCTCCCCACCATCGAGCGCCTCGCTCACGTTGGCGCGTATCTCACAGTCGTAGGCGGCGCACAGCGGATGCAAGTCCTCGTAGCGCGGCACGACGGCGCTGGCGTGCTCCCGTGATAACAGGTCCAGCAGGTAGCCTATGAGATCCCGCGGCAGGAGCGGTAAATCTCCGGCGGCGACGAAGACTCGCGGGTTGCGGGCCGCCGTCAGCCCGGCTTCGATGCCGGCGAGCGGTCCCTGGCGTCCGGTCCGCAGGTCCGGGACGTGCCGCGCCTCCGGGAGCGTTAACGATTTCTCGGCAGCGCCGACTACTAGCAACTCGTCGCAGTGGGCGGATAGCGCATACGCGGCGCGGCGGACGAGCGGGATGCCGCCGACGGTGAGTGAGAGCTTATCGCGGCCCATCCGGCTGCTGGCGCCACCGGCCAGGATAACGCCCGATGCCAACTCCGGCGGGCTCAGGTCCGGGCTGCGGCGGCCGTCCCTCGCAACGCCTGGATGCGCGCCCGCTGCTCCGCCACCCGGCTCTCCCCAGACGCCGACCACGACCGGCGTGCGAGACGTTTGGTGAAGGCGAGGTCCACGGCCGTGTTGTGGACCTTCCGGGCGATGCGCCACGCGCCGAGCCGTCCTTGAAACAGCAGTCCCAGATAGTAGCCGGTGCGCCGGAAGTAGGTCGGCAAGATACCGTACTCCTCAGGGCTGATCGTCCCGAAGCCGACCTCGTCTCGCAGCTCGTCCCGGATCGTGCGCCGCTCGACGGCGAGCCAGACCACGATCAGAACTAGGTAGACAGTCACCACGCCCAGCAGCAGTACATACGCGACAGCACCGAAAGCCGTGGCGGTGAAGTTGAAGATCGCGTGCAGGAGCATCGCGCAGATGAGGCCCGTCAACGGCAACGCGACTTTCAAGAAACCGTTGCGGACCCAGGGGATCAAGCCTATACCAACCCCTGTTAGCGAGGTAAACGCCGCGTGCGCGAAGCCCCCGAAAAGCCGGCGAACGACGAAGGTCTCCGCGCCGTACTGCGCGTAGTAGAGCAAATCCTCGGCTATCGCGAACCCGAACCCCACGGCTGAACCGTAGACGATCCCGTCCATTACCCCCGAATACTCCATGGAACCGCGCCGCCTCATTACAAGTGCTACGGCGAAGACGATGATCAGGGCGAGCCCCTTGAAGCTCTCTTCCACCACGGGCGCCACGAAGACCGCCGTGATAGCACTCGTCGCCTGCTCGCTGGCGACGGTGCTGATCGTCACGGCCGCGACCGTGTTGAAGATTAGAGAGGCCGTCGTAGCCACCGCAAACCCCCAGACAAAGACCGGAATCACGTACCGCAGCGGCTCACGCTCGTACAGGTCCACGAACCGGATAAAGAGCAGGTAAAGCAACGCCTGAACTATCCCGACTGCCACCAACGGAGCGCTCATGGTCATGGTTTTGGATCCCCCCCTCGAACATGAGCCGCAGTATACTCGCTCTACCCTGGTAAACTATATCTATACGGACTCACGTCCAAAACCGAACGGAGGACGGTGGATAGAGAGCCGCTAGATCGCAACTCCATACTAGACGCGATGCGCTACCTGACGCACGGGGTCTACGTGCTCGGCACGCGCCGGGGCCGCCAGTCGAACGCGATGACCGCCGCGTGGGTCATGCAGGTCTCCGAACGCCCCCCCAGCGTGGCCGTCGCCGTCCGCGACGACCGCTACAGCCGCGACATGGTCCTGGAGAGCGGGACCTTCGGCCTGAGCGTCCTGCGCGACGACCAAGTCAACGTCGCAACCCACTTCTCCGAGACCAGCGGCGAGTACGACGACAAGCTCCTGGGAGTCCCCTACGGTCTCACGCCCGGCGGCTCGCCCTTCCTCCTGGATTGCCTGGCGTATCTGGACTGCCGGGTCATGGATACCGCGCGCGCCGGGGATCACACGGTGATAATCGGCGAGGTTACCGCCGGAGACACCCTTAACGACAGTTTCCCCCTGATCTTCGATCCGACCGAATACGAAGAGGCCTTGAGGTAAATGCCGTCCCCGACCGAGAGCCTGCGCAAGCTAGGCTACGAACTACCGGAAGTACCCACCCCCGCAGGCTCCTACCTCCCCGCTGTCAGATCCGGAAACCTCGTCTTCACCGCAGGGCAACTCCCCTTCGAGAACGGGAAACTGCGTAAGACCGGAAAGGTTGGAGACGCCGTTAGCGCGGAGGAAGCCGCCGCAGCCGCCCACATCTGCGCGCTGAACGCGCTGGCCGCGGCCGCGGCCGAGTCCGGCGGCCTCGATGGTATTCGTCGTGTGGTGAAGGTTACGGGCTTCGTCGCCTCCGCTCCCGGATTCAACGCGCAGCCCCGGGTGCTCAACGGAGCTTCGGACTTTATAGGCGAGGTATTCGGTGAGGCCGGATTACACGCCCGCTCCGCCGTGGGCGTGGCGGAACTCCCGCTCGACTCCCCCGTGGAAGTCGAGATAATCGTCGAAGTAAGCTAGCTCGATAAACTAACTTAAACAGTACCGGTATTTCGTTTCCGACCTTCCCTCAGTACCTAGCTATGTGCCGCGGAAAGATCCGCGCCTCTAATTCACCGCGAGTTCCCTTACTGGGTCGTCGGTATCTCGGCGGAGGTAGCAGCGTCTTCATCTTCCTCAGCGGGCTTGAGGTATTTGTAAGTGTCGGTGTGGAGCACGTCGTCGAAGACGACCTTGCCGTTCTTCGTGACCTTCTGGTAGGTGACCCATTTGGTCACGGGGTTGCCTTCGCTATCATCGTATTCGGCTATCTTCTCCGAGCTCATGTCCACTTCGATGCCACTGGGCTTTCCATAGATGCTAGCGTTGACATAGCCGGCGTCGTCGACCCATTCCTGGACGAGCACGTAGCCGGGCGAGCTGTTCTTGAACTTCATGTCTATTGCCCCGAACCACACGGTCGCGTCGAAGCCGGGCCTTATGTAGGGGAGTTCCGCGTAGTGCGGCGTGCGATCTATCACGTCGAGGCCGGCGAGGTTGGCCGCCATGTACAGCGTGGACGAGACCTGGCACAGGCCGCCACCCTCCGCTGTATCCACCCGACCCTTTACGATGACCTTCGTCTCCGCATAGTCCAGCGGCTCTGCAAGAGCGTTGAACGAGAACACCTCGCCAGGAGCCAGCAGCGTACCGTTAACCGCGCCTGACGCGATCTCCAGGTTCCTCACCCGTCCGGCGCTGTCGTCGTATGTCATGTAATTGGTCCGGTAAGAACTCAGTAGATCCGTCGGCTTGAGCCTCTCTGCCTCGGCTGTTGTAAGCTCCGGCTTGTCCTTCTTGACCGGCACCGCGTAGCTGCGCTCGCCCTCGAAGATGCCGTTCTCTATGGCGTCGAGGAACTTCTCGTCCTCGACGCTCATGCCGATCTGTCCCGGCTGCACCGTAACGTCGGAACCGTTGACGAGGTAATCGGCCTCGACCGGAGCCACGGTCAGCGCCGCGTAGGCGGTGGCGAGGTTGTCGCGCATGCGATCCCGGTTCATGCTTACCTGGTACTCGCCCCCCTTCTGTGTAACATCCAGCGCGGCTCCTATCGCCGCAGGCGTAACCGTCCACTTCTGGCCCTCGGCGGAGAAGACCATCTCGCCACTCATGGCCTCGCGGGCCTTCGCCCCGGCCTCTTCGGCGGCACGAGTGTCGACCCGCGGCTTCAGCACGTTTCCGACGATCTCCGCCTTGCCAGTCATGTCCGCAACCGCACTGTCAACGCTCTCCATGGTCGCAGCCACGTCCGTCTTGTAGCCCTCCTCCGAACCGACGACCTCGACGTTCGAGCCGATGATGGACATGGTCGCATCCCTCGGCTTCTCATCCAGGCGGCTTGCGAGGTTCTCCACCTGAACACGGGCTTTCGCCGGCTGATAATCCACATCCGGCGGGATGGTTACGGTTCCATAGGCGGCCTCGAACCGCTCGCCAAGACGGTCGAGCAAGTTGCCTTCACGCCCGACGGCGTAGGCCTGATCCACGGTCCCGGAGACGTTGAAGTCTACGCCCATCTCACCCGCGCTGCGGGAGAACTCCTCGGGGCCGGAGAGCTGGATCTCCTTGAGAGCCCCCGTGGTCCGCTCGGTGATGATCTCCTCCGCCTGTTCGGGAGTCTTGCCCCCGAGCGCGATGGTCCCGACCTCGACACCGCGATAAATCTTTCCGGCGTTCATCCAGTAGTCAGCGGCGACGATCATGGCGATTACGGCGCACGCGATGATGATCGGGCCGGCAAAGCTCCGTCCACCCTTCTTCGAGCCGCGCGAACCGCCCAGGATATTCCTCAGCGTGTCCTCCCTCGCATTACTTTTCTCTCTCCGGTCCCTGAGATCCAACCGGTCCCTCCATAAGTAGATTCAGGCGTTCCCCTTTGGGAACACATCTCTCAAGAGAGCCCCCCTCTCTTGAACCCAAACCCTAGCACGCCGCATGAGCTTTCGCCAGTATCCGATGCGATATTCTGATTCGCCTGCACCTGCACGTTAGAGTAAGCATGCACCGTCGGTCGAGCCTTAGACCAACCGATGATGGACCCGCCGCCGAAGAGCGGGGCCGTCGCGCGCCACTCCTCGTTCCGGGACGCGCAGCTGTTGGGCGGAACTGTCGAGTATAATCTCCGCTCCTATTCGAGATGTTGTGACATAGCTAGAGAGGACGTCACCATGAGCGTAGCGCAGGAGAGTTCGCAGGACATAAGGTTGTATACAGGAGAGTATTGTCCCTATTGCCGGAGGGTGAGTAAGGAGTTGGATCGGCTGGGCTTGCAATACGAGTCGGTGAACGCCGACGCCGACGGCCGGGAGGAGGTCGTCCGGCTCTCGCGGCAGCGGGCCATCCCGATTCTCACCATCGGCAACGAGGTGCTCGTCGACTCGACGCACATCATTCGTGAGCTACGCCGCCGCTACGCATAGCGATCGATGCGCAAGCGGCCGGAAGGCGGGATTAAACGGCGTTGTCGGGCGAGTCTTTGAGTTCCCGGAGCGCGTATTCGGCGTAGAAAGAGATCGAGTCTTCCTCGCCCTCGTGCAGAAAGGCTCGCGCTTTCCCCACGGGGTCGAGGGTAAACTCTTCGAAGACCAGAACCAGACCGTCTCCCCAGCCTCCGGCGGTCTCCCACGCGGCAGGTTTTCCTGACTCCCGCCGGATTACCTCTCCTGTGAAGAACCCGAGCCCTTCGACCAGCACGTTCAGGATGGGCGGGAGTTCGCCTGAGGCATCCGCGTCGAGAGCCGAAGTCAGCAAGTCTTCAACGAGGGGCAGGCAGGAGATCTCGTAATCCAGGTCCGTGCCCCAGTGGCGGCTCGCGGCCTCGCGGAATAACTCTGCGAACTCCTCCGGCTTCTCGGGGTCGCCCCGCATGAGATCCAGCTCAAAAAGGGCAACCGGCGAGTCGGAGAAAAAGAACTCGATGTCTTGCGGCACGGGGTAGGCGCTAAGAATATCGAGCGGCGTATCGGTGTACTCGGAGTCCCGGACGATAGAGACTGTGCGGAGCGTGGTTTCGATGGACTCCGGGGTCCAGGGGCGGGTCGCGACCTCTACGAAGAACTCGTGGTCGTCGCGGGTTGCGTGGATGGGTATTACGGTGATTCGCTCATCGGAGGTCCGCACCTCCTTGAAGAGTTCCAGGATCTTGCCGTCGCGCTCCTCGAGCTCGCCCGCGACGCGCAGGATGGTGGCGGGCCGCTGGGCGTCGCGTTCGATCCGGATGGGTCCCGCAGGTTGCTGAGGCGCCGCTTCTTCCTCTGGTACGTCTCCCTCGTTGCGCTTCCAGAACATCCGGGCACCCCCTGAATCCGTGCGGCCTCTCTCGACGCGCCGATTCTAGCATCCGGTCCGGGTTGCCGAAAGCGGCCGTCATGCTAACCTTACCGCCGTGCCCGATACTCAGGAAATAGTGCTCATCCGCCACGGACAGTCCACGGCAAATGCCAGCGGCGTCTGGCAAGGTCAGATGGAGTTTCCACTCTCGGAGAAGGGTCGCCGGCAGGCGAAGCTGGCCGGAGAGGCTTTGTCCGGCGAGCGGATAGACGCCATCTACTCCAGTCCCCTCTCCCGGGCGTTCGAAACGGCGGAGATCATCGCGCGCGAGACACGGTTCTCCGGCGAGGTCTCACCGGTCCCGGAGCTGATGGAGCGGGCCGGGGGCTCGCTGGAGGGTACCACCAGCGAGGAGCGCCTTGCCCGAAACCCGGAGCTTGTGGAGAAGTTTCTCAGCATCCCGGAGGAGGAGCGCTGGTCACTCGTCGGCGCAGAAACCGATGAAGAGGTTCTGGAGCGTTTCGAGAACGCTGTCGCGCGGATTCGTGACCGACACCAGGGCGGGGAGCGGGTCCTTATCGTCTCTCACGGCGGTTGCATGCGAGCGTTTTTGCGGGAGGTATTCGGTCCCGGAGCGCTCCCCGGAAGGCATCGTCTCCCGAACACCTCGATCTCCCGCATCGAGTGGAGCGCCAACGGCCTCGAACCGCGTCTACTACAGCTGGCATCCACCGACCACCTGCCCGAAGAAGACCAAGAGGAGCCGAAATTCTCTAACGGGGTTCCAGCCGAATAAGGCCACTCTCGCCCACGGGTCTCGCGTAAGGCTCGATAGCTTCTCCCAGGTAGATGTGGTTGTATCGAGGGTCCGGGATCACGTACACTGGCCGGCCACTACTCACATCGGAGGCCATGTGCCGCCCCTGAGTGCCGCCGTCCATCCACCGCAGCGTAACGTCCTCGCGCGTACCCTCAACCTCCTTGACATACGTCAGAGGTACGATGGGCAGCTTGCCGTACAAAACGGCGCGTTCCGGCAGCCGCGCCATGATCGCCTCGGAACGCTGGCGCTCGGCATAGTAGTCGCTTCGATCCACCGCCGCGTGGTTAAAGGCCAGCGCCAGTACGGCCAGGCATAGCGGCAGGGCGGCGAACGCGCCAGTCAGCGCCGTCTCACTCCTCCGTTCCAAGATGTGCGAGACACCAACCGCAAAAAACAAACCGAGAAAGAGATAGACCGGGATGTAGTAGACGGCGATGTCGTCTATGCGGTAGCTGACGGCATAGAGTAGCGTGATAGCCAGGCTCAGGCCTAGAGCGACGCCTACCATCCGGTCCCTAAAATACAGTGCGCGAGCCCCAAAGAAGCCGCCGGCCAACAGGATCAAACCTAGCGCGTAGCCGACCGGAGAGGCTATCTGTGTCATCAAACCCGCCAGAAAACGTCCTGTTCCATTGAGGAGTTCTGCTGGGGAGCCGCCCATGAGCCCTTGAAAGCGCGCCCCGGAGACGAGAGCCCACACGTCCGCCCAATCGTGGACGGGATCGCCGTAGTTGTGCCAGGCGCCGACGAAGCCTCTGAGGGGGATGTAAGCGTAGATTGAGAGTCCCAGCAGAGCCTCTAGCGTCGCCAGTCCCACGAGACCCGCCGTGAGTTTCCTCCACCGGCCGGCCAGCAGAAGGACCGCGAAAGCCGGGGCCAGCAGAACCATCCCGGCGTTGTTGCCCAAAGAGACCCCGTAGAGGAGAGCCGCGCCGAGCAACGCCGCCGACGAACCGGCCCGCCACCGCAGCAGCAGATACGTAACGCCCAGTACGAAGGTCGCGTGCATGGTGTAGACCTCGGCCAACGTGGCCTGAGACCAGAAAGTCGCGGAGAAGGCGAACAGCAGAGCGCAACCCGAGGAGGGGAGCGTCCGCCCCCCGATCTCTCGCGCTACCAGAAAGAACAGTGCCACGGCCAGAGCCCCGAAGACCGCGGCCATGAGGTTCATCCGGTAGGCGATGTCCCCGACGGGCAGGTAGGTGAAAAGTTTGCCGAGGACTATGAAAGTCGGGTATCCCGTCGGGTGGCCGGTACCGAGAATTGGAGCGGCGACCTGGAAACGTCCGGCGTCGTTGGTGGCGACGGTGGGCGCCAGAGTAGTGAGGTAGACGAGAAACGTCCCGACCCCGATGGCCGGCGCGGCCAGGGCTCGGGACGCGGGTTTCTTCAGCGGGTCAGTCCACGATCCGGACACCGCGCGCGTTCGGGCCCCGGTCGTTCTCGCCGACCTCGTACTCCACGTCGCTGCCCGGTGAGAGCGTCGCCGGGTCGCCCTGGACCTCGGAATGGTGTACGAAGAGATCGCCTCCCGTCGGACGCACCAGGAAACCGTATCCCTTGTCCGGGTCGAACCACTTTACCCGGCCCTGCTCTTGCGGAAGAGAACCGCTGTCGGCGACAGGAGCCGCCGCCTCGGGGGCATTTCCGGTCAACGACGCTGCCCCGTTACCCCTCTCCGGTTCGCGGCTCGTCGGGGCGAACGCCGCGACAGAGACGACGTTATCCTCCGGCTGGCCCTCGCGGTCGTCCATCTCCAGCACGATAGAATCCTCGGCGATCTTGACGATCACCGCGTCGACACCGGCCCAGTGCTCTTTCCAGATCGGGTCCTCAGCGATTGCGGGATCCAGCCACAGCCCCCACCCGTCACGATCGCCGTGATCCAAAACTCCCTCGAAGACACTCTCGGGCTCACGACCGCCACGCTCGCGGCGGTAGATGTCGTTGCGGCTGCGGAATGACTGTACGGAGGAAGCGCTGGTGCCTAGCGCATCAGCGATCCACTCGTCCGTCTTACCCGCGTCGACCCACTCCCGGATCTCCTTCATGTGCGGTTTTAGCGCAATGCGTTTTTTTGAGTCTGCCATTGTCCCGCCTGCTCCTTGTTTACTCCCTGGCCGAACCCATCCCCGAATCTAAAGGTATTGAGACGCCTAATGCAGCGAATATTGGTAAGTTACTGGCATTCTATCATCTCTAGAGAACTCGCTGAACCCGCCGTGGATATAAAGCATGCTTGCCAGCCCTCGCGGCAACGGATTACTCAAGAGTGCTCGTCTTCCCTTCTATCCTCGGTACCGGCTCCGGGGACCACCGGAGCCTCGCCACGGCCCGCTTGGGGCGACGAGGGCCTGCTGGCGTCGCCGGTCTCTTCGGGTACTCCGGGGGCATTCGTAGCCTGGGGGTCCTGCACGCGCGTCGGCTCGTCCCCCTTGCCAGGATCATTCTTGGCCGAGCGCCGGGCAGCGCGTCCTTCGGGATCCGGCTTCTGGACACCTTCTGCCCCGGCGGTCTCCTCGACCGTTTCCTCAGAAGCAGCATCCGGCGCTTCGCTTGAGCGGGGCGGCTCCGGGAAATCCGCCACGTCGTCGCGGGCGAGACCTTCGAGCAGTTCGCCAACTACTGGAGCGGGTAGGTCGAGATGGAGCGCCAGGTTTTCGGCGTGACTCAGGGTCTCGTAGTCGTCGGCGGGCTTCCCGAAGCCCAGAGCTTCGAGGGCGCGGGCCACGCTGGGCGAGGGTACGAGGGTGTTGCCGCCCGCGGCGACACGCAGGTACTGAATCAACGGCAGGTTCAACCCGCCTACAACGCCTACGACGGGCTCGGTCCCGACGATGCGCCGCCGGATAAAGAGCCGGGTGTCGTAGGAGTCGGCCCAGCGCTTGAGTACCTCGCGCTCGTCCACGTAGTTGTACTGGGCCACCCGATGCTGGAACTGGCCGAGCAGACGCCCGGTGAGCTTCCGCAACTTCGCGTCCCCGAAGAACCACTCGTCCCCGTGGACGTTCATGATGCCGCTGACGCGCGGAATGGTAAGTGGTTCCTCGTCGTCTTCCCAGGCCCGGTGAAACTCGTTCACCTTCTCACGCACCTCATCAATCGGGCGGCCGCTCCTCATGAGGGCGGCCTCGTAGATCACGAGCGCGGCCGTGCCGTGTTCGCGCGAGGTCTCGTCGAGCCTCCGCGCGGCCCGCCGCAGCCTCCGGTCGTAGTCTTCGAGATTTTTTATCTTCCAGGCCGCGTCCACGGCCCGCTCTGCAAGCTCCACCACGCGAACTCCTTACTCTCTGCCAATCCGGTCTCCCGGCAGTTCAATATACAGCATCCGCCCCTTATCTCTCGACGGGACTCTTCAGGCCGTAGACCCCAGGCGCCGTCTGGATGAACGGGCTTTCAGGATTGTCTCTCACGTCTACCGAGAGCCGGGCGCGCATCGTGTTGTGCGGGGTCCGCCCGGTGCTCTTCAGATAGCCGGACTCCAGCGCGATCTCGGTGATGTCCGAGTAGTGCAGGGGATATCCAACCTCCCGGAGCACCTCACGCGCAGCGGAGACGAAGCTCACGGCGTCCGGCGGCTACCCGACGACCTCGGGCGAGACTTCGGGGTAGGCCCCGATCAGGCTGACGTAAGGACAGTGCTCTTCGAGCGCCGCGAGCGCCTCCCGGACGCGCTCCTCGTCCGGGTGTCCCTGGAAGTCCGCGAAGAAGACGTAGGTCCACGCCCGCTTGCGGCTCGGCCGGCTCTCGATCCTGGTCAGGTTTATGCCTTTCTCGGCGAAGGCCGAGAGAGCGTCTTTCAACACCCCCGGCCGGTCCTTGACCGAGAACACCACGCTCGTCTTGTCGCGGCCGGTCTTCCCCGCCCAGGCCCGCCCCAG
>CALMWA010000261.1 GCA_937873125.1 uncultured Actinomycetes bacterium
GTCGTTCTCGTTGACCACGGGCAGCACGCCCAGCGTGAGCAGCCGCTCCACGGTCTGCCGGGCGTTGCGGTAGTGGCTGCGGCGGGTCAGGTCGTCGGCGGTCAGCAACACCTGGCCGACGGTGACGCCGTGCCGGGCGAACGCGTCGGCGTAGGTCTGCACCAGCCGCAGCTGCCCGACGCTGGCGGCGGCCTGTGCGGTGGCGAGGTCCCGCGGACGCCCTTCGATGCCCAGGGGCGCCAGCCCCGCTGCGATGGCGCCGGAGGACACCAGCACGACCTCGCGTCCGGCGGCGTACTGGTCGCGGTTCACTGGCGCAAGGAGACCCGGACGTACCCGATGCAGGGCGACGATGTCCACGACCTCCTTTTCGAAAACACCCGTCTCTCGAACACGCTCAGCATCGCGGAACCGGAGTACCGTCTGGACGTTTTCGAGGACCGCCCGTGAACCGGGACCAGCGGCTAGTGATCGTCGGTGGCGGCCCGGCGGGTCTCTCGGCAGCCGAGGCCTATCGTGAATCCGGCGGACGGGCCGGCGTGGTGATTCTCGCCGCCGAGGACTCTCACCCATACCAGCGCCCCCCGTTGACCAAAGAGTACCTGCGCGGCGAAATGAACAGAGAAGAACTGCCGATGCGCCCCGCCGAATGGTTCGAGGAAAACGAGGTGGACCTACAGCTTACTACTCCGGTGGAGTCCGTAGGCACCGTCCGGCGGGTGGTGCGCACGGGTTCAGGGGAACTGGCCTACGATGCGTGCGTGATCGCCACGGGCTCAGAGCCCATACGCCTGCCTGTCCCCGGCGGCGACGACCCGGAGATCCTGACGATGAGGACCGTTGCTGACTCGAACCGGCTGCAAGAACTCGTAACCTCGGGCAGCCGCTTGGTAGTTGTCGGCTCCGGGTTTATCGGATGCGAGGCGGCGGCTTCGCTCGCTATTCGCGGCGCACGGGTGACGCTCGTCAGCATGGAAGCAGCCCCGCAAAAAGAGCGGCTCGGCGAAAAGGTCGGCGGGCGCATCCGGTCGTGGCTGCGGGGATACGGCGTGGACTTTCGCCTCGGAGTTAGCGTCGAGAGGATAGATCGTCGCAGCGGCGGTTTCGTGGTGGACATCGGGGACGAAGAGATCAAGACCGATGTCGTCCTATTCGGGACGGGGGTAAAAGCGCGCGTCGGGCTCGCCGAAACCGCCGGTCTGGAGACGCGGGACGGAGGCGTGGTGTGTGACTCTTCGATGCGGACGAGCGAGCCTGGAGTTTTCGCCGTCGGGGATATTGCTCTCCCATTCAACGAAGCCGCCGGACGGCATCTGCGGGTCGAGCATTGGGGGGATGCTCTGGAGCACGGCCGCATCGCTGGTACGGTCATCGCCGGGGGCGCGGCCGCGTGGAGCATGGCGCCGGGCTTCTGGTCAACCATCGGGGAGCGGACGCTCAAGTACTGGGCTTGGGGCGACGGCTGGGATGATCTGATCTTCGACGCCGCCGGTGAGTCGTTCACCGTTCGTTACGGCAAGGATGGTGTGCTGGTCGGAGTGCTGGCGCACGGCGCGGACGACATCTACGAGGAGGGGCGAGAGAAGATCGAAGCCGGAGATCCCCTGCGCGGATGACGCTCCCGGTTCCGGATATAGCACTGCGAATCTGTGTCGTCGTACCGGCGCGGGACGAGGAGGATCTCATCGTCGGCTGCCTGCGCGCGCTTGCGATGCAGGAGCGGATCTCCCCCGGCGAGTACGAAGTTCTGCTGGTACTCGACCGCTGCGACGACGATACAGAAGCCCGCGCCCGCGAGTTCGCCCGACAGAATCCCTCCCTGCGACTCCACTTTCTGGACGGCCCCGGAGAAGGTTCGGGACATGCGCGGCGCGTGGGGATGGACGCCGCCGGTGAACGGCTCCTGGGGCTGGGACGTCCGGACGGGCTCATAGCCTCCACCGACGCCGACACGGTAGTAGCTCCCGATTGGCTCGCCGCCCAACTGGAGGCGGCTTCCCGTGGATCTCGTGCTATAGGAGGCAGGATCCAGCTCCTCGACGACGGCACGCTGCCGGAGGACATCATCCGTTGGCACTCGGAGCGCGGTCGCCGGCGGCGCGAGAAGCTCCTCGCCCTCCCGGACAACACCGGCACGACGGAGCACTGGCAGTTCTCAGGAGCCTCGATGTCGCTAACGGCCGAGACCTACCAGGAGGTCGGCGGCCTCGAACCCGTTACGGCGCTGGAGGACGAGGCTCTCGAAGGGGTGCTGCGCCGGCGCGGCATCCCCATCGACCGTCTGATCTCCGTGAAGGTCACAACGTCGGCGCGTCTGGTCGGGCGCGCCGAACGCGGACTCGCCCACGACCTCGCCGAAGTGGCGGCGAAGCTCGGGACGGGAAACTGAGGACGCTCTAAGCTTTCTCTTCCCGGTACTCCTGGATGTCCTCATACAACTTGTCGGGCAAGTCTTCAACCGGCATGTGCACTCCCTTCTCGCTTGTGTGAGTTGGGAATATACGGGCGCCTGCAGCCTCGAACGTGAAGGGGTTTACTCTCCTACACGGATTGGCGAAAGGCCGCTTCAAGGAGACAGGACAACGTCTCTCCGGCGGTTCCTCGGAGCGCGTACGTGGCTCGCGGGGTCAGCGGCGTCTCTCCTGGGTTGATCTCCACGACTGCCGCACCACTCTCCAGCGCCGCGTACGGCAGGGAAGCCACCGGATAGACGAGGCTCGACGTGCCGACGGAGAAAAAGAGATCACACGCTCGCGCCGCCTCTAGAGCGGCCTCGATCATCCCTTCCGGCAAAGCCTCCCCGAACCACACCACGTCCGGGCGCAGGTACGCGCCGCAGTCCGGGCATCGCGGCGGCTCACCCTCATCGAGCGACTCGATGATGTTGCCCTCCCTGGAGCATTTAGTGCGGCGGATGTTGCCGTGAAGCTCTAGGACCGAGCCACTACCCGCAGCTCCGTGCAGCCCGTCGACGTTCTGCGTGACGAGCGTGAAGACCGGGACGCGGCGCTCCATCTCGACCAGCGCATAATGTCCTGGGTTGGGCGCCGCCGCGCCGACGAGCCCGCGCCGCCACAAATACCACCTCCACACCAGTTTCGGGTCTCGTGCGAATGCTTTCGGCGTCGCAAGTTCCAGGGGATCGTAGCGCGCCCAGAGCCCCGACTGCGCGTCCCGGAAGGTCGGCACGCCGCTCTCGGCCGAGATGCCGGAGCCGGTGAGCACGGTTACGCTGCGCGCCTCACGGAGGGTTCCCACGAGGTCTTCAGGTATGGAGAGTCCAGCGGCGCTCATGAAAACGTCAGTTAGCGACGGCGCGGAGCAGGTCTTTCCCACCGTCGGAGACAGAAACGGTGCGTTCTTCGCCGGACTTCATGTCCCGCAGTTTGCAGACGCCGTCCTGAAGCTCGTCTTCGCCGAGTATCACGGCGAAGTCCGCGCCCACGCGGTCAGCCTGCTTGAACTGGCCCTTCGCGCTGCGGTCGGCGTAGTCGAGGTCGCAGGAGACCCCCTCCGCACGCAGGGCGGCGGCGAGCCCGAACGCCAGCATCCGCGCTTCGGGAGTGAGCGTTACGAAGAAGGCCCGCGTGGAGGCCGCAGCGTCGCGGGAAGCGGCGGCGAGCAGGATGCGCTCGACCCCGGTCCCGAACCCGATGCCGCCGAGGTCCGGGCCTCCGAGAGTGGAGATGAGCCCGTTGTACCGTCCCCCTGCCCCGACCGTGTCCTGCGCCCCGAGCGCCGCGCTCTTGGCCTCGAACACGGTCATCGTGTAGTAATCGAGCCCGCGCACCAGCCGCTCGTCTATCTCGTACGGGACGCCGAGCGTTTCGAGTCCCTCCCTCACCGTGCCCAGATGCGCGGACGCCTCTTCGCTCAAAAACTCCCCGATGGTCGGAGCCTCGTCGAGCAGGCTCTGCGTGTTCGGGTCCTTGGAGTCGAAGGTCCTAAGAGGGTTGGCATCCAGGCGGGCGACCGAGTCCGGGTCGAGTTCGGAGCGATTCTCCTCCAGAAAGGCGCGGAGTTCCGGGACGTAGGCGCGGCGGGTCTCCATATCCCCGAGGTTGTTCAGGTAGACGACTTCCTCGCGCACGCCAATAGCTTGATGGAGGTCGTAGAGGAGTGAGATCACCTCAACGTCCACCAGCGGGTCCGATGAGCCAAGCACCTCCACCCCAAGCTGCGTGTGCTGCCGGTAGCGTCCCTTCTGCTGCCGCTCGTGCCGGAACATCGGCCCGTAGTACCAGAGCTTCAGCGGCTGGGCCTGCTTGAAGAGGTTGTGCTCGACGTAGGCGCGCACCGCGCCCGCCGTCCCCTCCGGTCTGAGCGCCAGCTCCCTGCCGGCCTTATCCTGGAAGAGGAACATCTCCTTGCGGACTATATCCGAGGCCTCCCCCACGCTCCTTATAAAGAGCTGCGCCTCCTCAAAGACCGGCAGCCGCATCTCCTGATAGTTGTAGCGCCGGAACCGCTCGCGGGCCACGCTCTCGACGAATGCCCACAGCTCCGGCCGTTCGTGCGGCTCGCGCCCGCCGGGATAGACGTCGTAGGTCCCCTTCGGACCCCGGTAACCTTTCCCTTCGCTCACAGGATACCGAGCGGGATGTATGGGTTGTTCTCCAACTCCTGCATCGCGTCCAAGACCGGACCGTGGCCCGCGAAGAGGCGCGTGGAGTCCGTCCACAGCGGCATCACCTTGCGGATGGAGACTTCGATCTCCTCCCACGACGCCCCCGACAGGTCCGTGCGTCCCACGCTCCCCGGCAGGATGAGGTCGCCCACGACCTGATCCTCGCCGACCACGAACGTCACGGAACCCGGCGAATGCCCCGGCGTGTGCAACACACTAAGGTTCAGCCCCGCCAACGCAAGCTCGTCCCCATCGCCGAGAGGCTCGTAGTCCCGGACGCCCGCAGCGTCCGCGTCTACGGGGTGCATATAAACCGGAACGTTTGTCTCCCGGCGCACGTCCCCCAGAGCGCCTATGTGGTCGCCGTGGTTGTGGGTTATCAGGATGGCGACGGTGGGCGCCTGGAGCGCGCCCAGGATCTTCTGTGGCTCCGCCCCCGCGTCCACGATGATGTCGCCTTCAGGTCCGTGGATTACGTAGGAGTTGACCTCGAAGCCGCCCATTGTCAGTTGAACCTGCTCTATCTCGGTCATCTAAAGTCCGCCTCCCGGTCCAGAAGTTTCGCCAACTGGAGCTCCTTGTCTACTCTGTCGCGCACGGCGATCGGCGCTCTGAGGTGACGCCGGATCTTCTGCTCGCTCAAGTCCGGCTCGAAGAAGTCGCGGAACATCTCGATGGCGGATACAGTATCGTCCTGGCAGCTCTGGTAAGACACCGTGTCTCCGGCTCGAACATCTCCCTCCCGGATCACGCGGCAGTATATCCCCGGACGCTCTGCTCTCCTGAAGCTTTTGAGAAAGGCCGGGTCTTCCATCCGGGTCGCTAAAGTAACGCACGGTATCCTAGGAGCCGTCACCTCCAGGATCGCCGAACCGATCAACAGGCGATCCCCGACCAACGCATCGGCGCTGCGGAGATCCGAGATCGTCAAGTTCTCCCCAAAAGTGCCGGGTTGCAGTTCGCGCCCCAACTCCCGCGACCACCACTCGTAGTCCGGAGCGCCATAGACATAAACGGCCTGATCCGTGCCTCCGTGATTCTCCTTGTCGAGGATCTCGTCGCCCTCCAGCCCCTCGGCCGTGATCCTTACGGCCCCGTCCACCGGGAGCTTGTAGATGCCGGTCTCGCGCGGTTTCCCAGCTCTGGGGATAGCCCGGCCGCGGCCGATGTTCACGCTCAGTAGCAACACGCCTAGTTCTCCAGGGGAGTGCCGTCGCGCGAGACGCGGTACACGTCGTAGACATCCGGGATGGAGCGAATTTTCCGTATGACCTCCTCAACGTGCTGCACGCTCCCGGCCCGGAACGCAAAGCGGCTGAGGGCCGTGCGGTCCTCGATAGTATCCACCCGCGCCGAAACGATGTTGACGCCCGCGTCGGAGATGGTGGAGGTGATGTCCTTGAGGAGGTGCATCCGGTCCAGCGCCTCGACCAGCAACTCTACCGTGAAGAGCCGGTTCCGCCCGTTAGCCCACTCTACCTCGACGAAGCGGTTGGGATCTCGCGCCTTCAGCGCGCGGGCGTTCGTGCAGCCCGCCGAATGTACCGTAACGCCGCGTCCGAGCGAGACGTAGCCCAGGATCTCGTCGCCCGGCATCGGGGTGCAGCAGCGGGCGAGCCGGGTGAGGATTCCGCTCGATCCCACGACCCGCACGCCCGACTCTTCATCCGTACCGCTCTCCGGCAGCGGCAACGGCGTGAGGGCCGGGCTCCGCGGCCCGGTCTTCTCATCCTCTTCTTTCGGCGGCTGCATCCTCTCGGTGATCCGGTGCGCGACGTTCTCGCCGGAGAGGACACCCGCGCCCACGGCGGCGAGCATGTCGTCCGGGGTCGGGTAGTTCACCAGCCGGGCCACGTCTTCCAAGATGCCGGAGGGCACCTTCCCGATCCTCTGCTTCTTCAACAGCCCCACGACCTTCTCGCGGCCCAGAGAGAGGTTGTCCTCCCGGTCGGCCTTGTTGAAGAACTGGCGGATCTTGTTGCGGGCGCGCCCGCTCTGAACGACCGTCAGCCAATCGCGAGACGGGCTCGCGGACTTACCGGTGATGATCTCCACCCGGTCCCCGCTCACCAACTCCGAGTCGAGCGGCACGATGCGTCCGTTGACCTTCGCCCCGATGGTCCGGTGCCCGACCTCCGTGTGAACGTGGTAGGCGAAGTCTATCGGCGTCGCCCCCGCCGGCAGGCTCACCACGTCGCCCTTCGGAGTGAATACGAAGACCTCGTCCGCGACCAGCTCGCCCTTCAAAGCCTCCATGAACTCCGAGGAGTCGGTGGTCTCTTTCTGCCACTCCATCATGCTCTTGAGCCAGGTGAGGCGGTCTACCTTGCTCTCTTTGAGGCCGTGCTTGTACATCCAGTGCGCGGCGATACCGTACTCGGCCGTCGTCTCCATATCGTGGGTGCGTATCTGGATCTCCAGCAGCTTCCCCTCGTTGGACATGACCGTCGTGTGCAGGGACTGGTACATGTTGAACTTCGGCATGGCGATATAGTCCTTGAACCGGCCCGGTATGGGCTTCCAGATCGAATGAATAACGCCGAGAGCGCCGTAACAGTCGCGCACGTCGTCCACGATCACCCTCAAGCCGGCGAGGTCGTAGATCTCGTTGAACTCCTTGTTCCTGCGAACCATCTTGTTGTAGATGGAGTAGAAGTGCTTGACCCTCCCGTGCACCTCGGCCTCGATTCCGGTCTGTCCTAGATGCCGAAGAAGCTCCGCCGCCGTCCCGTTGATGAACGCCTCCCGATCGCCCCGCCTCGCGGCCACGAGCCGCTTTATCTCCTCGTAACGGCGCGGATGCAGCGTGGCGAACGACAGGTCTTCGAGCTCCCACTTTACGGAATAGATACCCAGCCGATGAGCGAGGGGAGCGTAGATCTCCAGCGTCTCCGTCGCCTTTCTGAGCTGCGTCTCACGCTTCAGGTAGGCGAGCGTCCGCATGTTATGCAGCCGGTCAGCGAGCTTGATGATGATGACCCGCACGTCCTTGCTCATAGCCACGATCATCTTCCGCAGCGACTCGGCCTGCGCCTCTTCCAGGTTCCCGGAAGGGAGTCTCTTCAGCTTGGTGACGCCGTCCACGATCTCAGCCAACTCGTCGCCGAAGCGCCGGGCCAACTCGTCCTTCGTGATCTCCGTGTCCTCCAACACGTCGTGCAGGAGCGCGGCGGCGACCGTCGTCATGTCCAGGTGTAGATCGGCGAGGATGTCCGCCGTCGCCAGCGGATGGTAGACGAACGGCTCTCCGCTCTTCCGCACTTGGCCGCGATGAGCCGCATGCGAGACGTTATAAGCCTCGGCGATGGGCTGTTCGGCCCCCTCCGGTCCGTACCCCCGCACCTTCTCCAGAAGCGAGGAGATGGTCAGGGGCGGTGTCGTGACGGCTTTTAAGTGCTGTTCTGTACGAGCGCTCTCCATGAGTAGATTATATCTTGTCAGGTCGCGGTCATTCAGACCGGCCGGCCATCGCCCGAACCACCCGCCGCACGCCTCCTTACGTTATTGCGAGAAATCACTCATTTGTACGATGTGTTTCGATCCTTCAGGGGTTAACTTGCTCGCTTAAATGGTCATCGAGGCCGCCGTAGCCACATTTAGAAGGAGAGGACGGTGCCATGAAAGTGCGGCAGTACGAAGCGCCCGCCGCAGATCTTCCACCGGCCGATATCGAGCATCCGGTGCTACCCACGCCGCCAGCCGCCACACAGGGCCGTCTAAAGGGGTTGCTGGCGTGGCTCACGCGCTCGCAACCAGAGAGAGTCCGCCACAGAGCGCCGCCGGTGCGTTCCGGCGCTCCCGGCCGGACACAGTTCGACGCGGGCGCGACGCGAGGGATCACGCTGATGTTCGGTGCCTCCAGCGGACGCAAGCGGGACTCTCGCTGGCGTTAGATCCACCCTTACAGCCGCCGGGAGCGGAAGATAATGCCGAGCACAATTGAGGCCAGAACGATAGCGAGCATGAAGAACACGAAGCTGACGATTCCGACCCCGAGGTACGGTACCTGCGGACCGCCCCGGACGAACGCCCCGAGCATCGAGGAGCCGACGAGCAGAGCTGCGGTCACTACGGCGAAGACGAGACGGTTGGCGAGCACGTCAACCTCGCCGCCAAGCTCGTCGAGGCCCTTGTGGCGCAGTTTCACCTCAAGTTCACCGTCTTCGAGTTCCTGCAAGAGAAGCCGGAGCTGTTCCGGGTAGTCCTCGACGTAGCGGGCGTATTCGAGGGTGCGTTCACGGACACCGTCGAGGACATTCTCCGGCTCGTAACGTTCCGTCAGCAGGCGCTGGGCGTAGGGGCGTGCGATCTCGTACACGTTCAGCGTCGGGTCGATGGAGCGGGAGAGTCCTTCGGCGGTTACCAGGGCTTTCGTCAAGAGCGGGAAGACCGGCGGGACGCGCAGCCGGTAGCGGCGCGCCAGGGAGATCAACTCCGATAGCGCCTGTCCGAGCGTTACCTCCCCCACCGAGAGTCCCGAGTACTTGAACAGGAACTCCCGCATGTCCTGGATGAGATCCCCTCGTACCTCGGAGGCGTAGGTAACACCGAGTCCTTCGAGTCCGCGCAGGGCCGCCGCCGCGTCGCGCTGTATGACCGCTATGAACAACCGGCTCAGAGCATCTATGTCGCCGCGGCTCATAAAGCCGACCATGCCGAAGTCCAGGAGCGCCAGGTCGCCTTCGGGGGTGAGGATCAGGTTTCCAGGGTGCGGGTCGCCGTGGAAGAATCCGTCCTCGAAGGCCATCTTGAAGATCGCCTCCGCCCCCATCCCCGCCACCCGCCGCCGCTCCCGCGGCGTCAGGAGCAGCGGCCGGATGTCGTGAAACCGGGTCCCTTCTATGTACTCCATCGTGAGCACGCGAGGCGTAGAGAGGTCGAGGTAGATGCCCGGTATGACGACCGGCGTCTCGGCGAAGTTGATGGCGAAACGTCGGGCATTCCCGGCCTCGGCGGTGTAGTCAAGCTCGCGCCGGATCACACCCTCGAACTCCGCCACGAGACCTCGCACATCTACGAAAAGGCGCGTCCCGAACCGTCGGTCCAGAAAGGCTGCGAAGTCGCGCATGATCTCCAGGTCCGCCTCAACCCGGCGCGGAGCTTCGGGACGCTGCACCTTGACGGCCACACTCTCCCCACCGAGCAACACCGCCCGGTACACCTGCCCGATACTCGCCGCCCCCAGCGGCACGGTTTCGAACTCGGCGAAGACCTCGCCAACCGGCGCACCCAGCTCCCGCCGGATTATTTCCTGTGCGTCCTCCAGCGGCATCGGTGCGACGGTATCCTGGAGTTTCTGAAGCTCGAATAGCACGCTCTCCGGGAGAATATCCGAGCGCGTGCTGAGTAGCTGGCCGAACTTGACGAACGTCGGGCCGAGGTCGTCCAGGCTCCGCCGCAGGCGCACCCCGAAGCTCGGACCGAGCACCTCCTGCAAGCCCTTCTTCTCGCGCCGGTCGCGACGCACGTCGAAGACGAACCCGAACCCGTGCCGGACGAGTACGCGCCCGATCTGTGAGAATCGAGCAAGGTTACCGGTGCGCGCAACCGGCGCCGGCGGCGGAATGCCCCCCGGAGTCACGGGCGGCTCTCTACCCTTTCGCTACAGACCAGGAGGGGTCCCTGGCGCGTCACGGGGCGGTGGTGGCTCTTCTTCATCGGCTGCGTCCGCCAGCGGCGAGTGCGTCGGCGTGGTACCCGCGGGTGGCGGTGCGTCGTCCACGCCGGCCAGCGGAGGCGTCGGTGGGTGTCCGGCGGGCGGCGGCTCCGGCGGCGGAGCGGTCGGGGGCGGTGGTGTAACGGCGTCGCCTTCCAGCATACGCACCCGGTGCTCCAACTGCTCGATGCGGAAGATCACATCCTCATAGTCCTCACGAGTAGGAACGCCGGCCCCCCGCAGCCCCTGCTGCATGGACGCATCGAAGAGGGAACGGGCGCCAGCCGAGCGTTCGCGGGCGCGGTCCACCACCTCGTTCACGACCGTGCGGCCCTCCTCGCGCTCGATGCGGCCCTGCCGGATCAGGGACTCAACGACCTCCTGCACCCGGTCGCGGGTCGCCGCCGCAGCCCCTATCTGCAACAAGATCAATCGCTCCAGCGTCTCGCCAACTGATCCACGCATACCGCTCTACCTCCCAGGAATTTGGCGCGTCACCCACATGATACACCGGCTGGGTGAAGCCTGAGATCAGGTAGCGCGGGCGGGGCGGGCGCTTCTGCCGGCCCTCCACGCCTTGTAGAGCGAGAGGATCGGGGAGGCGATGAAGATGGAGCTGTAGGTGCCGGCGATGATGCCGACGAGAAGGGCGAAGGCGAAGTCGGAGAGCGTAGATTCGCCGAAGATGAGGAGGGCGGTTATGGGGATCAAGGTGCAGACCGAGGTGAAGATGGAGCGGGTAACGACCTGGCGGATGGAGGTGTTGATCATGTCGTCGAAGCGCCGCTTGTTGTAGCCCATCGCCGGCGAGTTCTCCCGGACCCGGTCGAAGATGATTATGGTGTCGTAGAGCGAGTACCCGAGGATCGTCAGGACGGCGACGACCGTTACCAGGTTAACTTCGCGCCCGACGATGGCGTAGAAACCGATGGTGATAAGGATGTCATGGACGAGCGCGACCATCGCGGAGATGGCGAAGGCGAACTCGAACCGGATGCTGATGAACACCACGATCACGAGCAGCGCCGCCGCCACGGCCTGCAACGCCTGGTCTCTCACCTGCCCGCCGAACGTCGGGCTGATGTTCTGCACGCTAACTTCGGCGCCGAGAGCCTCCCCGAGCGCGTCGCGCACCTGCGCGGACTCCTCCCGGTCGAGGACGGGGGTCCGGATCTCCCACCCGTCCCCGGCCCGCTGGACCACGGCGTCCTGCCGGTGCTCCGGTGGCATAGCCGCCCGGACCCCTCCAACGCTCAACTGCTCCTGGGGGTTGGCGACGTTGAACTTGGCGCCGCCCTCGAAGTCTATGCCGAGGTTCAGGCCGCGAACGGCGATGAACCCGACGCTGATCAGCAAGAAGATGCCGGAGATCACGAACCACAGCTTCCACCGGCCCACGAAGTCCACTTTGCTCAGAGCCCGCGCGAAAGCCATCAGCGCACTCTCTCGGGTTGGGACGCTACGTTTGCCTTGGAGACGCCCATCAGCCCCGGCGACAGGTGAAAACCGCGGTCGGAGAGAATACCGAGCAGCGCCCGCGTCACCACGATGGCCGTGAACATCGAGAGCACGACGCCGAGGGTCAGAAGCACCGCGAACCCTCGCACGGAACCCGTGGAGAGCGCGAACAGGATAAACGCAACGATGATCGTCGTCAGGTTGCCGTCCAGGATGGCGCGGAAGCCTTTCTGGTAGCCGGTGGCGATGGCCGAGCGGGGCGTCTTGCCACGCCGCACCTCTTCCTTAATCCGCTCGAAGATAACGATGTTAGCATCCGCCGCCACACCGATACTGAGGACGATGCCCGCGATTCCCGGCAGCGTCATCGTGATCGGTATGGCGACCACGAGCCCCCACAGGAGAAATGCGTAAATGAGCAGCGCGATACCCGCCACCACTCCTAGCGCCCGGTAAACGATCAGCAGGAAGATCAAAACGAGCCCGAACCCGACGAGCGCCGCGATGAGCCCGCTCCTGAGCGAGTCCGTGCCGAGCGTCGGCCCAATGGTCGTCTGCGAGATGACCTCCATGTTTATCGGCAGCGCGCCCGTGTTGAGCACCGTCTCAAGCTGTTTGGCTTCCTGCTCAGGCAAGCCCTCCGGCAGACCATCGTTAGAAATGGAGATCTGCTGCCCCAGTTGGTCCTGTACGACGGGCGCGCTCTGTATATCCTCGTCCAGCGCGATGGCGAGGTTCCCCGGCCCGCCCGCGAGCTGGTCGTTGATTATCTTCTGCGTCAGGTCGCTCATCTCACGCCCGCCCTCGCGGGTGAGTTCGAGGGTCACGATGCGCTTGCCGGTAGTCGGGTCGCTATCCACGTTGGCGCCGTTCTGCTGCAGCTTGTCTCCCGTCAGGTCGGGTGAATTGTTGACGACGTAGCCGGCCACGTCCGTACCCTCGCCCTGCTGAGCGGGACGCTCCTCGAAGAGGACTTTAGTCTTGCCTTTCTTGTACGAGTCATCGTCTTGCAGGCTCTGACGGAGGTCGTCTCGGACGTTCTTTATCTCGCCGTCCAGGACGTTCGGCCGGCCCTCGGTCGCCAGGACGCGGTAGAAGCCTAGCTGGGCCGTGTCCCCGATAATGTCCAGGGTGCGTTCCGTGTTGGTGATGCCGGGGATCTGAACGATCACCTGGTCCTCGCCCTGCACCTGCACCTGCGGCTCGGAGACGCCGAGGCGGTCTATGCGCTGCCGGATGAGATCTGCGGCCTGCTCGATCTCCTCCCGCGTAACCTTACCGCCGCCGGTCTGGGAGCCTTTTAGCTGCGCGCTCACCCCACCCCGCAGGTCGAGACCGAGCTTCGTAGACTGCGTGACAGGTTGCCGCAGGAAGATCAGGTACGCCGCCACCAAGATCAGGACGACCACCAGACCGAGCACGATGAGGTTGTTTCTGCGGCTACTCATGAACGGTGTCCAATTCTAGCCTATTTGTCCGCGGCCGGTCGCCCGCCATTGTCCTCGTAACGCTTAACCCAGCTAGCCGCCCACTTCTCATAGTCTCCCGCCCGGATATGCTCGCGGGCGGAGCGACACAACCGGAGGGTGAAGTGAACGTTGTGCAGCGTGATGAGCCGATGTCCGAGAAGCTCGTTCTCGCGCACGAGATGGGCCAGATATGCCTGGCTGTAGTCCGTGCAGGTCTCACAGTTGCACTCCGGGTCGAGCGGTCCGAAGTCGCGCCGGTAGCGGGCGTTCTTGAGGTTCATGCGGCCATCGGGGGTCAGGGCGGCGCCGTGGCGGGCAAGGCGCGTGGGCAGGACGCAATCGAACATGTCCACACCGAGCGAGATCACGCCGAGAATGCCCACCGGGTCCCCGATCCCCATGAAGTACCGGGGCTTGTCTGCGGGCAGCTTCGGGGCCGTGAGTGCCAGCGTCTCGAACATCTCCTTCCGCGACTCCCCAACAGAGAGCCCACCAACAGCGTATCCCGGAAAACCCACCTCGACCGTCCGCTGAAGGCTCTCGTGCCGCAGATCGGCGTGAAGACCGCCCTGCACGATCCCGAAGAGCGCCTGATCCTGCCTCGTATGCGCCGCCTTGCACCGCTCCGCCCACCGCGCTGTCCGCCGCAGCGACCGCTCGTGATACTCCCTATCCGCCCTCGCCGGTGGACATTCGTCCAGCACCATCGCGATGTCCGCGCCCAGGTCTTCCTGAACTTTCGTCGTCATCTCGGGAGAGAACGTGTGCTTCGAGCCGTCGTAGACCGAGGCGAAATCCACGCCGTCCTCGGAGATACGGCGCGTCTTCGCCAGCGAGAACACCTGGAAACCGCCGGAGTCCGTGAGCATCGGGCCGTCCCAACCGGTGAACCCGTGCAGTCCCCCCGCCTCCCGCACCAGGTCAGTGCCCGGACGCAGGTACAAGTGGTACGTATTCCCGAGCACCACCCCGGCCCCCGCGCCCCGCAGGTCGCCCGGCGTGAGCCCCTTGACGGTCCCCTTCGTCCCAACCGGCATGAAGACCGGAGTCTCAACCGTGCCGTGCGGCGTGTGCAGCACCCCGGCGCGAGCCTCACCGTCGCGGGCTTCGATCTCGATGCGTACCGGCGCACCTATAGCGCTCTCCCACCGTTCAAAATGAGCATCGCGTCCCCGAAGGAGTAGAACCTGTATTGCTCCTCCACCGCGATCCGGTAAGCCTCACGCACGAGATCCCTCCCTCCGAAGCTCATCACCATCGCCAGCAGCGTCGAGCGCGGCAGGTGGAAGTTCGTCAGCAGCGCGTCAACCACCCGCCACTCGTATCCGGGATAGACGAACAGCCGCGACTCTCCCTCACGCTCGCCGCTCGCGGCCCACGTCTCGAGCGTCCGGGCTACAGTGGTCCCGGCGGCCACGACGCGGCCCGCGCTTTCGATCTTTCGCGCAGCGTCCTCCGGCACCTCGTAGTGCTCGGCATGCATCTCGTGCTCCTCAAGCCGCTCAACCCGAACGGGCGAGAACGTCCCGGTCCCGACGTGCAGCGTAACACGCGCGATTTCGGCACCCGCTTTCTCCACTTCCTCCAGCACGGCGTCCGTAAAGTGGAAGCCCGCCGTTGGGGCGGCGGCGGAGCCGACGTTTTTCGCGTACACGGTCTGGTACCGGGCCTCGGCCTCCGGTGTTGCCTGAATGTACGGCGGGAGCGGCATGTGTCCGTAGCGCTCCAGCAGTCCCGGTACATCCGCCGCCCGGACGAGCCAGTGTCCGTGTCCGAGCGGTTTCACGACTTCCAACGCCTCGTCACCCGCGAGAAGCTTCATCCCCGGCCGCAAGCGCTTGCTCGGGCGGGCGAGCGCATCCCATTCGCCCCCGAGATCTCGCAGGAACAGCAACTCCACGGCACCGCCCCCCGGCCGGCGCGCGGCCAGTCCGGCCGGGATCACCTTCGTCTCGTTCAGAACCAGCGCGTCGCCGGAGCGCAAGATGCCCGGCAGGTCGCGGAAGGTGTGGTGTGTGATGCCGCCGCTCGCCGCGTCCACGACCATCAGGCGTGAGGAGTCGCGGGGTTCAGCCGGTCTCTGGGCGATGAGGTCTTCGGGCAGCTCGTAGTCGAGCTCGCGGGTAAGCACGCTAGCGGCGGAAGATGATGTTCAAGACGATGGTTCCGACTATGGAGAGCAGGATCATGAGCCCTATAGGGAAGTACACCGTAATGCCTCCCCGCTTGAAGACGAGATCCCCCGGCAGTCGGTCCAGGCCGAACCGCCCGAGCAACAGGAACAACCCGCCCAGTACGAGCAGCACCAGCGCGCCGCCGATCAGGAGCCTCCCTATGCCTTCGAGTCCCATGACACTATTCTAATCCGCGCCGACCGGGCGTCCAACGTTCTCGCGGTCCGGCGTACGGGACGGCCCGCTACTAACGCTAACGTAGACACCTTCTAAATACGCCTAACAAAACCGGGTAGCGGGTAGGGTGAGGGTATGGCTAAACCAATCGTAACGGACGAACTATGGGAAGTGATCGAGCCACTGTTGCCCGAGG
>CALMWA010000262.1 GCA_937873125.1 uncultured Actinomycetes bacterium
CACGCCTGCACCGCCGGAAGTCCGGAGAGCATTGCTGTAGAGGCCGACCGCTCCAGGGTCGTGCAGGAGGCGATCATGACGCTCCCGGAGACCTACAGTGTTCCCCTGATCCTGCGCTATACCGAAGAGATGTCCTACGCCGAGATAGCCGAAGTGCTGGACCTGACAATCCAGGCGGTGAAGAGCCGGCTCTTCCGCGCTCGCAACATGCTCGCCGACAGGCTCCGGGAAGACGGTGAAGCAGGATGAAAGGACCGCGCAACTGCGACCCGGAGATGGTCTTCGAGCTCGCCGAAGGGACGCTCTCCCAGGACCGGAAGCGCGAGGCCCAGAAGCACCTGAGTGCCTGCCCGGAATGCCGGAAACTGTATGAGCACGAGGTAGATCTGAACGCTTATCTCAAATGCTTGGAAATATCCGACGACCGTTCGCGTTCGGTATGCCGGGGGGTTGCTATGGCCCTGCCGACCCGTCCGATGCGGGCGCGCGTTCTGTGGGGGGTGCTGGCGCTGGCGCTGATGCTGGCGGCGCTGCTCGCCCTGAGCCTCAGCGGCACGAACCCCGTTACGTCCGCGACGAGCGTGGTGGACGTGCTCTGGAGCCTCGTCTCGGGGTTCGCGGATCTCGCCGTTACAGTATTCGTGATGGCCGGTCCCATACTACTGGTAGCGCTGCTACTCGGGGCGATAGCGGACGTGATCATCGCGGCGGCGGTCTTCTCCGCGGCCCGCCGCAACTCACGAGAGGCATGAACCAGTCCGCGTCCTTGCAGTTCCGGCTCCCCGCGGGACCGCTCCTCGCACTCTCGGCGTTCGTCATCAGCATAGTGGTTCTGTTGCCGCTCCCCGCCCAGGCTCTCGAAAGGAGCGTCACGGGTGATGTTCTCGTGCGGCCCGGCGAGCGGATGGATGAGGTCTCGGCCTTCATGGGCGACGTGCGGGTGGACGGTGCGGTGGACGGCGACGTCGGCTCCGCGTTCGGCGACGTAGAGATAAACCAGCCCATAGGGGGAACCGCCAGTTCTGGCTGGGGAAATGTAGAAGTGCGCGCCCCCGTGGGCGGCGTGGAGGCTGGCTTCGGGGATGTGTACATAGATGCTCCGGTTGCGGGTAACGTGGACGTGGAGCACGGCGACGTGCGTCTGGGACCGAACGCTAAAGTCCTGGGCAATCTCTACTTCGGGAGCGGCGAGGTCATAGGGAACACGAACACCGTGCAGGGTGCGGTGCTGATGGGCATGGCCTCGGACTTCGACCGCTCGTCGGATGACTTCAAGTTGTTCGGGTTCGTGGGGTGGCTGTTCGCGGCGCTGGTATTCGTCGGGTGCAGCCTGCTGGTCGCGGTGCTGGCTCCGGGGCCAATCGCTTCGGCCTCCCGCGCTCTTGAAGACTCTCCTGGATGGTCTCTTATCCTGGGTGTGGGGACCATACCTGCGGCGGCCGTCATGGGCGTGTTGCTCGCGATCTCGGTGGTCGGCATACCCTTGCTGCTGCTTCTGGTCCCGGCGTACCTGGCGCTCGTTGTCTTCGGGGCACTCGTGGCGGCGTTCTTTATCGGGAGCAAGGTGGTCCTCGCCACCGGCCGTTACCGGGCGGGCAACGCCCTGGCCGCCGTGGTCGGGGCCGTGATCATGGCGGCCGTGTATCACGTCCCGCTCTTCGGCAACCTGCTGCTATATGCTCTGGCACTCCTCGGGACCGGCGCGGCCATTCTGGCGTTCTTCTCCCGCCGCGGCCCGCGACTGTATTCTTACGGCTCATCATTTCGGAGGCCCCGCGACTTCTAAGAAGATAGGCGCGTTTGTTTCAAGTAGAGTGTTGCATCGTCATTTAACATGCGCTTATACTGCGGGAGGATTAAATGCTCGAAGTCGGCCGAAAATATGTCCAGATGGCGGGCGGATTATTTAGAGTGTTGTGCGAGTATTGCGTATGAGGGGATCGCACGACAATACACGTTCTGGGGAGAGAGAGGAGCATACATGAGCGACAAGAAAGCCGGGTCCGAGATAGATAGACCGTTGAGAACCGTCGGGTTGACCCGGCGCGACTTCCTGAAGATCAGCGGCGCCGGACTAGCCGGCGCGGCCTTGTTGGGTGTAGCGGGTTGCGGCGGTGGCGGTGGCGGTCAGCAGGGCGGTGGAGGAGGCGGTGGCGACACCGACACCTTGATCGTCGGCTACGATCAGGAGCCGGAGGTTCTCAACCGGCTTACGCCGAGCGGGACCGCGCTCTCCACGACCAGCACGACGGCGGGTATCATGCAGTTCCCGATCCGGATAATGCCGGACCTCTCCTACGAGCCGCTTCTGGCTGCCGAGATGCCGAAGCTCGTCAGCGAGGACCCGCAGGTCGTCGAGTACAAGCTCAAGGACAACCTTACCTGGTCCGACGGCAAGCCACTCACCAGTGAGGACGCCAAGTACACGTTCGACCAGATCATGAACGAAGACAACGATATCGCGAGCCGGGTCGGCTGGGAAGACATCGAGAAGTTCGAGACGCCCGACGAGCAGACGGTCAGGATGACCTTCAGCACGCCATACGCTCCGTGGCGCGACCTTCTGGCCGACAACTACCCGATCCTCCCCAAGCACTTCTACGAGGACAAGGACTTCAACAAGGCGCTGATGGCGCCACCCGCCGCCAGCGCCTTCGGCACAGGTGGAGGATCAATGGGCCGATTCGGTGGCGAGCTTGGGATCAAGATCGAGGCCCCGGGACTCAACGCCAGGGTCACCAAGCAGAATGCGTTTGGCGGGCTAGGGCTGGATGTAGATAGCGGATACGTCGCAGCCGGGGCTTTGTAATGTTACTGACTCAACTGTTCACAATTTCGAAATCCAGCATCACATTTCATCGGTGTGCAGTACACAGCCCGATTTGGTTTTATAAAGCATTGATGTTTTTCGTTCGGTGGCCATGCGACGGAGAATACATCGAAGTGACGACCGCCGAGATCGAAGTAACGCATGATAATTCTGGAATATTCATAGTTGGCCATTTCTCTTTCTTCCGCTGCCATACTCTTCTTGGGCTTAACCCAGTTCAACTGCATGACGCCATTACCGATTCCGCAACGCAGCCCGGTCTTGTCCGGATTCACGGCCTTACATTC
>CALMWA010000263.1 GCA_937873125.1 uncultured Actinomycetes bacterium
ACCCGCTGGCGCTCGGCCGTGAGGTAGCCGCCGTGCCACCGTCCGGGAGGGTAGAGGTATCCGGTGAAGACCTCTTCACCTTCATCGTTCCGCAGCGCGAAGAACTCGACCCGGCCGCCGCTCTCTCCCACCATGCGGTTGTACTCCTCGTTGTCCACCGGCCACTCCGGCGGACGGGTCTTGGCGGGGACCCAGCCGTTCAGGTTCGCCATGTCGAGCACCTGCGCCCAACTGTGGAGCGTGAACCAGAAATCTCCCTGCTCCCCCCGCAGAACCCTGCAACTCATCCGCTCTCCCCGGTCTCCGACACCCCATTCCCTCCCCAAGTCTAGCAAGCCGTTCGTCCGCGAAACTATGCACGGATACGGCGGGAAAGTCGAGACCCGCGGAGCGCGTGAGAAAGGAGCCTTACCACGACACCCCGTGGTAGAATACAAGTAACAAAGGAGGCGTAATTATGGCAACCGTCTTCTCGGTCTTCAGGGTGGTAGCCGCGATCACCGCGGCGTGGTTTCTGGCGCTGCTCGTCGCCACCGGACTCGTGTTCGGCACCTCGGAGACGTAGTTACCTTCTGGGTGCACACGACCCTGATGGGGGCTCTGGCGTTCCTCTCCGGCCCGTTGCTGCTGCGCGAGATCCGGACCAGCGCCGGACACCGGGAGCGCGGCGAGTGGACGGCTGCGGAGCTTCTCTACGCCCTCGTGTTCACCTTCACCCTGTTCATTTTCCTCAACTCAGTGGCGTACCTGTACTTCTCCGTCTGAGAACCTGGGAGTCGCCAATCCGTTCAAGCCTGGAGCCGACACACCGAAAGACCAGCCCGTGTGGATCGAGTACCCTCCCTACGATGAGCCGAACATGCTTCGCGTAAACGTTGAACTTCTGGACGTGGGTAGAAGCGTCGAGCTAACCGACTTGCTTACCCTCATTGACGCCGGGGCGAATTCTGGAGGCCCGTTGAAAGCCGATGGAGGGTAGCATGCCATTTGCGCTGCTGGCGATC